>CAJXJU010000241.1 GCA_913055195.1 uncultured Desulfohalobiaceae bacterium
TTGCGTGGCAGGGACAGGCACTTGTGCCTGTCCCTGGAGTACGGTTGTAATTGGTAAAATTCCGCTACTGGCGGATTCACCACTGACGAGGAAACAAAATGAATCCATTAATTATTTATCAATTAACAGCAGTCTTCTTACTTTGTATTGGTCTTTTTGGCCTTGTCTGGAGGAGAACCCTCATTGGTATGCTTTTATCCATAGAACTCATGCTTAATGGTGCTGGCCTGAGCATTATGGCTGCAACGCAGCTTACTGATACAGCTAATGAATTGGGCCAGATCGGAACCCTCCTGGTCATGGGTATTGCGGCTGCTGAAGCCACTTTGATCCTGGCTCTTATTCTGGTTGTGTCTAAAAGGTTTGGCAAAATTGAACTTAGGAAACTAACCAGCTTACGAGGATAAAATGACTAAATTCATCACCTCAGGCATCATTCTTTTGCCTCTGGCAATAACCTTAGTAGCTCCATTTTTTATCTGGCTATTTAGAAAAAATATAAACTTACGCGAAACAGTCTCTTTTGTTGCGGCCACAAGCACCTTTGTTTCGGTATTATCTCTGGTTCCCAAAGTACTGAGCGGCCACATCTATCTCTACCACCTCTTTACGCTTCTGCCAGGCATCACTGTCAAATTCTGTGTGGATGGATTAAGTCTTATTTTTGCTGTCGTTGCCTCTTTTCTATGGATATTTGCCACCAGTTATAACATTGGCTATATGCGTTCTTTAAAGGAACACGCCCAGACCAGATATTATTTCTGTTTTGCCGTGGCTATTTTCGGGGCCATTGGCGTAGCTTTCAGCGCTAATATTTTTACACTATATCTATTTTACGAAATCATTACTATTTTCACCTATCCCCTTGTTGCTCACCATCAGGACGAAGATGCCTATACAGGAGCCAGAAAATACATCGTCTATTTAATGGGTACATCTAAACTTTTCCTGCTTCCAGCCATGATTATGACCTATGTTCTGGCTGGAACCCTGGATTTTCACCTTGGAGACATGGTTCATGGCATATTTCCAGCCACTGCTGATCCCATGTGGGTCACTGTAACTTATATTCTGTTTATTGCCGGTCTGGCCAAAGCAGCTATTATGCCCCTGCACAACTGGCTGCCCTCAGCCATGGTCGCGCCAACTCCTGTTTCTGCTCTCCTGCACGCAGTGGCAGTTGTTAAAGCCGGTGTCTTTTCTATCAGCCGGGTCATCCTTTCCGGATTTGGTATCCAGACTATGAACGCCTTAAATTTAGGTATTCCTACTGCCTATGTGGCAGCCTTTACCATTGTTGCGGCCTCACTCATTGCCCTGACCAAAGATGACCTGAAAGCGCGGCTGGCCTACTCAACTGTCAGCCAGCTTTCATACATCATTATCGGCGTAACCATGCTCACTCCCATGGCCGTAACCGGAGGTCTGGCCCATATCGCCCACCATGCCTTTAGTAAAATCACTCTCTTCTTTGCTGCCGGTGCCATTTATGTTGCCACTCATTTAAAAAAGATCAGCCTTATGTCCGGTCTGGGGAAAAAAATGCCCTGGACCTTTGGCGCCTTTGCCATAGCATCTCTAAGTATGATTGGCGTACCACCGGTCTGCGGATTTGTCAGTAAATGGTACCTGGTAAATGGTGCAGTCGATATAAACAGGGTTATATTGCTTACGGCCCTTCTTCTAAGTACAGCTTTAAATGCGGGCTATTTTGGCCCCATTGTTTATAAGGCATTTTTTGAACAACCCAGGCCAGAAGTAAATATAACTGAATTTAAGGAAGCTCCGCTAACAATGGTTGTGCCTCTGACCATAACCGCAATGATTTCAGTATTGCTTGGCCTTTATCCTGAACCGTTTCTGCAATTCATCCGCATCATGATGAAATAATGGGGGACTGGCATCTTTTTGCGTAGCAAAAAGCGTAGCAAAAAGTGCCTGTCCCCCTTCAGATCACGGAGGAAACAAATGTCTAATTTGGGCAAACTCTTTGTCAAAGCCAGAGAAAACGTTTCTTTTTGGGGAAATATCTTCTATACTATTTTGTTTATTCTGGTTGTTCTAAACATCTTTATTATTCCCCATCATCCCCATTTTGAACTGGAAAAATTTCCTGGTTTTTGGGCCCTGTTTGGTTGTCTGGCAGCCATTGCCTTAACAAAAATCTGCAAAGGAGCTGCACACACTTTTTTAGGCAAAGACGAGGATTTTTATGACCGCAACTAGCTTTATCCACCCCAGTTTATACTTTATTGGCTTAAGCCTCTTACTCTGCTTCTGGCGAGGAACCAGTTTTAAGTATCTTTTACCTATTCCAGGCATCCTTGCCATAATCAGCGTCTTGTTTATGCAAAACGGCCATTATCTGGAGTTTGACTATCTTGGCGTCCATTTGACCATGGGCCGGGTTGACGAACTATCCATTGTCTTTGCCCATGTCTTTGCCATCCAGTCCATAATCGGTTTTATCTACTCCTTTCATGTCAAGGACAGGGCGCACCACATTGCAGCGGCCATGTATGTTGCTGGCGCATTCGGAGCCACCTTTGCCGGAGACTATCTCACCCTGTTTATTTTCTGGGAACTCATGGCTGTTGCCTCCACTTTCCTTGTCTGGTTAAACCGGGTCCAAAAATCAATTGATGCAGGTTTCCGCTACTTTATTTTTCACACAATAGGTGGTCTTTTCCTCCTTGGTGGACTGCTCTTACGCTATAAAATGGTGGGTAATTTTGATTTCGTTCCCATTGATCCTCACCATGCCTCTATCTTTGATTATCTGATTTTAATCGGTTTTGCAGTTAATGCTGCTGTTGTGCCGTTACATGCCTGGCTGCCGGATGCCTACCCTGAAGCAACCATTACAGGCGCTGTGTTTATGAGCGCTTTTACCACTAAAACAGCCGTTTATGTTCTGGCCAGAGCCTTTTCCGGTTTTGAAATTCTGGCCATTGCAGGCACCATCATGGCTATCTACGGTGTTTGTTATGCAACAATAGAAAACAATGGACGCCGTATTTTAGCCTATCACATTGTATCACAGGTAGGTTATATGGTGGCAGGAATCGGTATTGGCACGGCCATGACTATAAATGGGGCCTGTGCGCATGCCTATGCCCATATTCTTTACAAGGGACTTTTATTTATGAGTACAGGCACCCTTTTGTATGCCACAGGGACGATCAAACTTAGTGAACTTGGAGGGCTTGTTGAAAAACTCCCTGTCGTCTTTATCTGTTATATGGTCGCAGCGGTCTCCATTTCCGGCTTTCCCTTGTTTTCCGGCTTTGTAAGCAAAACAATGGTCATAGCCGGAGCTGCTGAAGACCATCATACATGGCTGGCTCTGGGGCTGGAACTTGCAGCAGTGGGTACATTTCTCTCTGTAGGTCTGAAGCTGCCTTATTTTGCTTTTTTTGGACCCAAAAAAGCCAGAGTGGAAGTCAAACCCATTCCCAAAAATATGTATGTAGCCATGTATATTGCCAGCTTCTTATGTTTCTTTATCGGTATCTATCCAAACTTCCTCTATCATCTTCTCCCCTTTGAGGTCGAATATGTGCC
>CAJXJU010000242.1 GCA_913055195.1 uncultured Desulfohalobiaceae bacterium
TGACCAAAATTCAAAACAAAGGGATAGTTAAAGTTAAATTTGAAGTATAAAATTCATTTCGGCTTAATGTCATCTAACTGGTTGCAAATTAAGAAGTTTTTGTCATTTGAACATTAGAAAATTCGGATTTGTTTCGAATTTCGAAATTCGGATTTCGGATTTTGGTGCGTTAGCCCTGGGGTGCATCCCTTATTCTAAGACAGCATCCCGACTCAATTTAATAAGTTCTCTAAACGCGTTATCATCAAGTTCTGTCAGCCATGATTCATCTGCTGTAGTAATACTTTCTGCCAGTTGTTTTTTCTCTTCCAGCATTTTGTCAATCTTTTCCTCTATCGTACCCAGGGTAACCATTTTGTGTACAAAAACATTTTTTTCCTGACCAATCCTGAATGCCCTGTCTGTGGCCTGATCTTCCACTGCTGGATTCCACCATCTGTCAAAATGAAGAACATGATTGGCCTTTGTTAAAGTAATACCTACACCACCTGCCTTTAAAGACAAAATAAATACAGATGGCTCTGTATCAGGAGATTGAAATTCCTCTATTATTTTTTCCCGGCGTTTTCTTGTCAACGCACCATGTAAAAAATATGTATTTATTTTTTGCCTTCTCAAAAACTTTTCCAGGAAACTTCCAATTTCTTTAAATTGCGTAAAAAGCAGTATGCTCTCGCCTTCTTGAACAATCTCTTCAATCATGGCTGTCACTCTATCCAGCTTATGCGAACGCTCCCTTGTAAATTCACTGCCATCCTGAAGAAATTGCAAGGGATGATTACATATTTGCTTGAGTTGCATCAAAACAGACAGGATAAGCCCTTTTCTTTCTATACCCTGCTTCTGTTTTAATTCTTTTTCTACCTTATTCACAACAGCCTGGTACAGAGAAGCCTGTTCTCTGGTCAAATGACAATAAACCTTTTGCTCCACTTTTTCAGGCAAATCTTTGATAATAGACTTATCTGTTTTAATCCGCCTTAAGATAAACGGCGTCACAAGCTGTTTCAATTGCTCCAGCCTGGCAACATCATTATGGCGTTGGATAGGTGTTTCAATATTTTTCTTGAATCTGGCCAGTGTGCCCAGATAGCCTGGGTTTAAAAAATTAAAAATAGACCACAAATCCAGGAGCCTGTTTTCCACTGGCGTGCCAGTAAGGGCAAAACGCGCTTTTGCTTGCAGTTTGTAAATCGCTTTTGTCTGAGCAGACCTGGGATTTTTGATGTTCTGGGCCTCGTCCACCACAACCCTTGTCCACTTAACAGATGCAATAATCCTGGCATCCATTCTGGCAGTCGCAAAAGATGTTATAACAATATGCACATCATTGCACTTCTGCTGAAACTTTTTTACTTGTTTTAGTCTGTCAGGGCCATGATGAAGCATTACTTTAAGCTCGGGCGCAAACCTTTGTATCTCCTTTTTCCAGTTTCCAATAACAGACGTAGGCACAACCAGAAGAGTAAGTCCTGGATCACCTTTTTCTTCCAATACTCTGGCTATCAAGGCTATAATTTGAATGGTCTTGCCCAATCCCATATCATCAGCCAGCAAAGCACCAAGGCCCATGTTTTCCATAAAATAAAGCCAGGACAGCCCTCTTTTCTGGTATTCCCGCAACTCAGCATTTAAACAAGCAGGTGTATCCTGAATTGTCAGACGCTTTTGAATAAGATTGTCCAGCGCTTCTTGCAAAACTCCATCATATTCCACTTCCACAAAATCAGGGGAATCAACTCTGGCCTGAATCTTAAAGATATCTGCAATGGTAAGAGATGTCCTTTTTTGTTTTGTTGTTTGTAAAAATTCCAGAATATCCTGCATTTCATCCTTGTCCAGAAGAACCCACTCACCTCGAAAATAAACAAGTTCTGATTTGGCCGTTACCAATGTCTGCCATTCTTCTTCACTGACAGGCTCATCACCTATGGACAGTTCAAAATCATAATCAAGAATCTGGTTCAGACCAAACATTCCTTTAGATGGTGCAGAAGAGGATGAGGAAGCCGGGCGGCTGGAAGCATGTAATTTTAACATGGCCTTTCTTCGGCCAGCAGGAGTTAAAAAGAAAGGCAAAATTACTTTAAAGCCAGCATCTTCAAGAATAAAGGCCCACTGCCTTAAAAAAGAAACAGCCTCCTCACTGGAAAAATATAGCCCAACAGGATGATTGGTTTTCAAACCTGACCATATTGCAGGATAAATACGCGCTGCCTGACTAAGGTAAATTAAAAGCTGATTTTCAAAATTGTCTCCAAAATGTTTAATATAAGACTTTTTATCTTTAGAACCAGCGTTCCAATACTGTTCCAGAGCAATCATATAGGAAGGATCTTTTGCAGACACAGCCAGCCATTCCATAAACCATTGTGCATCCTGTGCATCTTTTTGCGGAGGATGTAGCTTAAAACCCAGAGTAAAAGTGGCGTCTGTTTCATCAATAATTGACCTTTTCAGACGTTCACTCCAGCCTTTCCATGCCTGCCAGACATTTTGATCATCTATCAAATAAAAATCCTGTTCCAGCGCTCTGGCAATAAATGTATCCTGCACAGATTTTGTAATCTTCCGGGTAAATGGAGTCTGTCTGACAATCTCATCCACCATTTGCAAAGCAAAATGACGAAGCAATCCTTGAGGCTCATAAACATGGCCGTGAAGGCACCTGGTCAGAAATGGCATGGCATGAGAATACTCTTGAAGACAATTTTCCAGTTCCCTGGAAACAGGCTCCCACCCAGGCGCAAACGCAATAACCCGGCCAGCTTTCATTGGCACAAGAGAAGGGATATAATCATGCGCCTGAATTACATTTTTTACGACCATGACAAAATGATGCCAGAAGATAATATCTCTGCCTAACTGGCATAAATCATTTTCATAAGAGAGAAAAAAAACAAGCTCAGATAAAAATGGAACAGGATTTGCTATTTTTATGCACTCAATCTTCTGTACATCAAGAGTCAGCTCCTCCTCAAAAGGAAACTCAAGCCCAAGTTCACCAGCTATTTCAGGCGAAGGAAAAGGAACACCGTTTTTGGCGGGCAGTAAAAAAGAAACTCTTTCGCTTGAATACAATTCTGGTTTTTTAAACTTAAAGGTGTCTAAGAATTTAGTATAAAAACTTTTCAATTTTCTGCCAGTCAGCCAGGTACAGGCTGTTTTCCTGCTCCTGCTTGAAGGCAGGGTTTCTACCCACAAGGCAAAAAAACCCTTTGCTTCAAAACCCTGCTTTTCTTCTGGTGGAACCCAGGTTCCATGCAAAATATTCATAGCTACATTCCCCACACCTTTATCCTCTTTCCCTTATACTCCTCTTCACGCTCAAATATCTTCTCCTCCCATGTTCTACCGGGTGCATCCGCTGGAATCATCAGAAACAATCCAGCGTCTGTTTATCCTTTCCGGCAAAAAAAATTCATATTCATAGCCCCTTCTAAATACTCCTGCTTTGAAATCCTTTATATTCATAGGTGAAACCTCAAAAAATTTTCCCCTTATTTTACTTTAAGCCTCTAAAGTAAAATATAACTCCCTTTTTCATTTTTTAAACAAA
>CAJXJU010000243.1 GCA_913055195.1 uncultured Desulfohalobiaceae bacterium
CTGGAGTTCAGACGTGTGCTCTTCCGATCTACGGAAAAATTTACTTTTTGCAGGCGACTCTTAAAAAGGTGAGATTTGAGTTTTTGCAGTTGCCTCAATGATCATTGTGAAACTTAAGCTGTCAGATTTCTCCATAAAGCAATGACCTGTTTTTTCTGATTTTCTAAAGTATAATGTTTAATTGTCTCCTGGCCAGCATGTAATGTTTTGTATAATTCGTCAGAGGAGTCTAACCACCATTGAACAGCCATTTCCAGATTGAGGACAGCATCAATAACATCGCCGTCTGCTGAGTAGAGGCCATTTCCCTGCCAGGGGACAGGGCGTAGTTTTAAACGGGGGTTGTAACCATTTTCTGGTAGGGCCTGGCGCATGTAATCCCATCCACCAAATCCTGAAAATCCTACTGGAAGGCAGCCGCAGGCCATTGCCTCGAGTGGAGGGAGAGGACAGCCTTCAGGAAAACCAGTAGCCAGAAAAATGTGTGATTTTTTTAAAATAGTTGCGACTTCCCGGGCATTTAGCCCGCTGATGGCAAAAAAGCGAATTTTGTTTTTGAGTTGCTTTGCAAGCGTGCGAGTTTGAAAAATAGTAATAATTTGTTTTGCCAGCGCACTGTTTTTTCTTGGCATGTAAGCAATATTGAGTATGTCAGAGGATTTGCTATCAGGTAGAGAAAATAGATTTGTATCAATGCCGGGCCTGAGAATTGGTGAGATTACCTGTAATGTATCTTTAATAAATTCTGCTACTGGATGGGAAACAGCTATGAATGAAACTGGCAAATCCTGCCATGATATATTTTCAGGCAGGGCTGAAAACAAATATGCCCAATTTTGACAATATACATAACAGGTTGCATTGGCCTGGATTCCTGGCAGTAAAGCATTAAACCAGCCTTCAGGAATGAGCCAGATATCTTCTTCTGTTAAAGACAGGTCAGACCACTTGATAATTGGGGGCAGATCACTGTCAATAGATGGTTGCCAGCCTGGTTTGTCCATGCAGACAAGATAGACTTTAAAACCTTTATGGTATAGAAAGGATGCCAACCGATAAAGGACCACCAGTCCTCCGCTTGTTTTTTTTAGAGGCGGGATAAAGATATATGTTTTTTTCATTATTGCAGAGGTTAAAATTAGGGATTATTACAAAAAAGCTAACTCGTAACCACTTAAAATAATTTAAAACTTAACATTTTCTGCAAAAACAGCGTTTTGCAGGATAGTTTTGCTAGCTATACTTTTGAGTAAGTTACGTCAAGAGAAAATTATGGCATTGAAATTAGCAGTAGTTATTCTTCATTATGGTGATCCAGCACTGACAGGAAGACTTTATGAACAATTAAGAGCAGGTATGTCAGAAAATTATAATAATCTTTATGTACTGGATAATCATGCCCCTGAGCCGTACCCTGATTCATGGCAAAGACTTCCTGAGAATAGGTTCTGGGCTGGAGCTTTAGATTATTGTATAGCAGAATTTGAAAGAACAGGTTTTACTCATCTCTGGTTTTTGAATAATGATATACTTTTTCTCTCTGATCCTCCACTAATAGAGCGTGTAAACCAGAGGTTGGCGTATCTGGAGCATCGCCTGACAAAGGTTGGCATATACTCACCATGTTTTACAACTAATCCATATCATCCCCAGATGGTTAAAGGTGAAGGGAATGGATTCAGGCTGGTAAGGTATATTGATGGCATTGCCCCTGTTATTAATCTGAAGTGTTGCCGTGATGTTGGCGGACTGGATTGTAAAGATAATCCAATAGGTTATGGAGTGGATGTCTGGTTATCGTTTCGTGCCTATGTCAGAGGATGGGCGGTCGTGGTTGATCAGGCAATTGTTGCAAAGCATTTTTATCATTCTACTGCCAGGCAGGTTGATAATTTTTTAGAGCGGGCTGCTTTCATGGCAACAGATTATTTAAGGGCCAGGCTTGGGGATAAATTTAAAACTCTTCTGGGAAATCTGGCAAAAGAGTATCAATATGTTGAATAATTATAACAAGATAATTTTCAGGAGTTGAATAGTGAGTAATAACTATCTTGTCTCGATAATTATCCCTGTTTATAACCAATGGCAATTGACCAGAAATTGTCTTTTGAGTCTGAAGCAATATACGCCAGGAGAAGATTTTGAAGTTATAGTTGTGGATAATGGATCGAGCGATGAGACCTATACGCATTGTCCAACAGTTGGTCAGAATCTTTTCGGGCAGCAATTTCGATATATCAGGCTTGAGAGAAATATAAATTTTGGGCCGGCCTGTAATCTGGGCGCAAAAAAGTCCCATGGTCATTTTTTATTTTTCTTAAATAATGATACGTTAGTGACAGAAAATTGGCTACCGCCACTTTTAAATGCATTTGATGAAGATAAAAATTTAGGTGCTGTAGGGCCATTATTATTGTATCCTGATAATAGAGTACAACATTTTGGGATTTGTTTTTCACCGTTAAAGTTGGTATCTCATTTATACGAAAATTTTCCACTAATTCATCCTGTGTTAAAAAAGAAAAGAAAATTGCAGGCTATAACAGGTGCAGCTTTTTTTATTCCAAGAAGTCTTTTTTTGCAGTATAATGGATTTTATGAAGCTTACAAAAATGGATATGAGGATATTGATCTATGTGTACAAATAAACATGGCTGGAAAGAAATTATTAGTAATCCCTGACACAATTATCTATCATTTTACATCTCAATCATCAGGACGTTTTGAGCATGAAACAGAAAATACATCTATTGCAAATCAAAGATGTAGGAGCAGATTTATTCCTGATAAGCATAGATTTTATGTAGAGGATGGTTATAACTTTCAACTGACATATTTTTTAAATATTGTGCCTGAACTTTCGCAAGAACAACTGGACAATTTATATTATGATAAACCAGATGAATTTGATTATGAGTGGTATATGCAAAAGTTATCAATGGAACCATTCTGGTTGCAGGGCTATAATGATTTGTGGCAATACTGGATACAGGAAAAGAATTGGTCCAGGCTATTGGAATTAATGAACAGATTAGTTTATATATTTCCTATAGAAATAGTTTTACCAAAATTGGAGTACTTATCAAAGAAAATTAACAATGATTTTTTAAATAGAAAAGTATATCAAATTAAATCAACTTTAACAGAGAGAAAGCTAATGATTCAGCAGGCGATCCAGAGCGGATACCTTGAGAAACTGGCTACACAAGATGATATTCTAAGATCTGCCATTTTAAAATGGCAGCAAAAATACGGGTTGTATTAATGCTAGTTGCAATATGTTTGTTTGATTTATCATCCTGCGCCTGTGCTCATGATCAACTCATACGGAATAGCCATGTTGTGATTTGTCTATTTAGACTTTTTGTATCTGGTCTATGCAAGGTTTGATATGGTTTGCCATTAATGTATCAATTTGTTCCAATCCTACATTATATTCAAATCGTGAACGAAGTTTTTGATAAACCTTGATTGAGTCGCCTGCAAAAAGTAAATTTTTCCGTGCGGGGACAGGCGAACGGACGTTGTGACGGTTATAACCATTTGAAATTATTAGTC
>CAJXJU010000244.1 GCA_913055195.1 uncultured Desulfohalobiaceae bacterium
CCTCCCAGGCCATGCCGGAACAAGGCGATATTTTCGTGACAACCCGAAATATGTTTATCAAAGAAGATCATCATTATCCCTTTGAGATCCATCCAGGCCGGTATGTTAAGGTGACCATAAAAGATACCGGTATTGGAATGGATATGGAAACCCAGAAAAAAATTTTTGATCCCTTTTATACAACAAAGGAGCCTGGCAAAGGAACTGGCCTTGGTCTGGCAGTTGTTTATTCTCTGGTTGAGGAAATGGGAGGAGAAATCAGGGTCAGAAATGAAAATGGGGCTGTTTTTGAGGTGCTGTTGAATCGTGCTTGTTGAGTTTGTTCAGGTTATTAGATAAGGAGCAACGCCAGGGCTAAGGCATCTTAATTTTGTTGATATAGCTAGATTTTTGGGTTTTAAGTTAATTTTGGGTTGGAGTCGGCCTTTTTGAGGAAGATGGGAAGATAAGAAGAATTGCCTTTGCAAGCACGAATTCACCTGGCTTCTTTACCCTGTTGAATTTTTAAATATTCAACAGGGCAAGCAGGGCAAGCCTTCTTAACTTCTTATCTTCCTAATCTTCCTTATAGGGAATAACTTCATATTGAATGTGATCTTTAAAGTGTCTTTTGATTACTCGAGCTTTGCACTGTAAACATTGAAAAGTAACCAGCCCGGCTATATTTGCGGCTTTAAGAAGAAATTTTCTGGGAGAATCGGCTGTCCAGTCAGAGGTTTCACACCCGCAATGATGACAAATAACTTTTTTTTCAACTGGATATCTAAAATCCCAAAAATTTAAAAAGTTTTCCCAATCAGCTATAGGTTCCTCTATGTCCTGGGCAGCCACTTGCTCCTCTGAAACACCTAAGTATTTATCAATAATAGGATTTACTTCATCTTCAATTGCTTGCCACAGTTTTGGAGAAATGATAACGCCAATCAAATTTCCTTTGTGATCATATACCCCTTGAATATCTTTATCCGAAAACATATTGCCTCCTTTTGATTTTTCAAATTTCTCAATTTTCTAAACTCTGAAAGTTGAGGGAAGAATTAATAAGAATATCAAAAAAATCAAGGAATAAAGATGAAAATAAAACAGAAAGGATTGGGCAAGGGATTGGACGCGCTATTAAATCCTTTAGATTTAGATAAGGAGAGCGGTAGTATTACACACATAAAAATTGATCAGATAAAGCCGAACAGGAATCAACCTCGCACGACGTTTTCTGAAAAATCACTTAATGAATTAGCTCAATCTATTAAACAACAGGGGCTCTTGCAGCCAATTCTTGTGCGCAAATTAGAAGCTGAAAAATATGAAATTGTGGCTGGAGAAAGAAGGTGGCGGGCCTGTCAACTGGCCAACATGGAAAGAGTGCCGGTTATTATTAAAGAACTAAGCAACGAAGAAATTCTGCTCATTGCCCTCATCGAAAATATTCAGCGTGAAGATTTAAATCCTATTGATCAGGCTCTGGCCCTTAAAAAATTAAAAGATACACTGAATATTAGCCAGGAAGATATAGGAAAACGGGTGGGGAAAAGCAGGGCTCAAATCGCCAATCTTATGCGGTTGCTGCAGCTGCCCGACCCTGTACAGGAGATGCTCAAAGAAAACAAATTAAGTGCTGGCCATGCCAGGGCACTGTTGACCCTTGAAACTGAGGAAGAAATGATTGCTCTGGCAGAAGAAATCATTGCCAGAAATCTAAGCGTGCGAGAAACTGAAAAAATTGTACAGAGCAAAAAAATATCAACAAAACCTAAAAAAACCTTCACCATAGATAAAAATCTGGCTGATTTCCTGGCTCGTGAGTTCGAGAATAAAATCAGTCCAAAAATCAAAATTAATTTAAAAGGAAACCGGGAAAAAGGAACAATCACGCTTAAATATAATTCACAAAAGGATCTGGAAATATTGTTGAAAAAATTAGGAATGAATTATGAAGAAGGACAGACTAATATCGTGTCTGAAAAAAATTAATGGGCAAGAGATTTTAGTTGTTGGCGATATTATGCTCGACCACTATCAGTGGGGGCATGTGGAGCGAATTTCTCCAGAAGCACCAGTTCCTGTTGTAAGCGTATATAAAGAAACTTACCTCCTTGGAGGTGCAGGAAATGTTGCCCGAAACATTAAATCTCTGGGTGGAGAACCTGTCCTCATAGCTATAATTGGCCGGGATCAATATGGAGATAAAATAAAGCAACTGCTTCAAAAAGAAAAAATAAATTACCATTTAATTGTATCGGATAATAGACCCACAACCATAAAAACAAGGGTGATAGCCCATAACCAGCAGATAGTGAGAATTGACCAGGAAAAATGCCTTAAATTATCAGGTGCTGAAGAAGAAAACCTGTACCATATCTTAAAAAAAATAAACCCTCACGAATATGTGCTCGTTTCAGACTATGGCAAAGGGCTTATAGGGCCGGGTCTGTTTGAAAGGTTCAAAAATCATAAAATCATCCTTGATCCTAAAACTCAAAACTTTAATGACTATAATGAAATATTTATAATGACACCCAATAAAAAGGAGACGGAGGAAAACGCTAATCTTAGCATCAAGACCACTGAAGACATTATCGAAGCAGGGAAGCGCTTACTTGGAGAGAAAAAACTCAAAAACTTACTGGTGACTTTAGGCCCGGAAGGCATGGCGTTGTTCAGGGAGGACCGCTCAATCTTCCATATACCGACCTGCGCGCAAATAGTATATGACGTCACTGGTGCTGGCGATACGGTTATAGCTGTGTTAGCCTTATGCCTTACTTGCGGCATTGATTTACTTACTGCCTGCTGTCTGGCCAATTATGCGGCAGGCATAGTAGTGGGTCAGGTGGGCACAGCAACAACAACACAACAAGAATTAGCACAAACAATTCAAAAATTAGAACCGCCTAAGATTGCCCAACTGGCTTAAGGATACAGGATGCTCAACAACCGGCTGTCAAAGAAAAAAACGCATAAGCTAGCCGCGCTTCTTTTTGCTTTTTTTCCGGGGTCAGGGCAGGCTCAGGGATCTCAGCAAGCAGCTGTCTGAGCTCGTTCCACCTGGGTATGGCATGAAATCCCTGAGCAACTATCTTTTTGTCACTGGTGCGAACAAGGCGGGCATCTTTAGAATCAGTGACAACAACTAAAGGAATGGGGGGATCAAATAAACGGGCAGCAGATATATATTGGCGCACATACGAAGAAACTTCGCCCGCACAGAAAGCCAGAAGCACAACTGGCTTTCCCTGATCTTTGATAATAAAATCCAGAGTGATAATAAATGGCTTTTGATTTATATCTAAATTAAGCTCTACCTTTGGAAAAATATTTTCCTTTGGATAACCCTTTTCCTCGACCAGAATTCTGGCCAGGGCCTGGCGGATATCCTCATAGGTAGAGAGTTCTATTTCTTCACCAGTTATGTAATCATTTATAGTCTGTTGCAAACTTACTTCGTGCATAAATGTTTTCTCGAATTCATTTAAATTACTCAACTTTCTGAGCTGTAAAAAATGTTTAATATTTTCAATCAGTTACAGAGTCGAATTGTCAGTGTATTCAG
>CAJXJU010000245.1 GCA_913055195.1 uncultured Desulfohalobiaceae bacterium
TTGAAGAGGCGGGCGAGAACATTGATGAGGAATTGGTGAATAAGGTTTTTCGGGCCGCGCACTCCATAAAAGGTGGTGCAGGCTTTCTGGGATTAACACAGATTAAAGAACTGGCTCATAAGATTGAAAATGTCCTGGATATGATTCGTAATCGCCAGCTGCTACCCACTCCGGATATAGTAAGTGTTCTTTTGTCATCTTTTGACCGGTTGAGCGAACTGATTGAAAATATTTCTGAAAGTAATGAGATGGATATTGCCGAACACGTGGATGCCCTGGTCAAAATTACCACGGCAAAGCCTCCTCTGGAAGAAAAAAACAAAGAAATGGAGGAAAGGAAGACAGAGGGGAGAAAATCAGTTGATGAAACTATGTTATCCGTGGAACAGGATCTTATTTCAACTAATGCAGATGATTTAAAACAAAAATTGCAAGCTACTCTTGTTAATAATCCATCTTTGTTAATTCTGGATTTGAGTAAGGTCGAACATGTTGATTCTATTGGGATTGGACTAATTATTGCGACTTTTAATACTCTAAAAAGACAGGATGGGACGCTAAAGTTAATTAACCTTAATTCTAATCTTTTGAACCTGTTGAAAACAATGCGTCTTGATAGGCATATAGAAATGGAAGGGACCATATAGATTTTAGATTTTTAAGTGAGGAGAGCCATGTCCATGATAGATGATGAAACTCTGCAAATGTATGTTGAGGAGTCCAGAGAACATCTGGAAGATATTGAAAATGATTTGCTGGCCATTGAAGAGGCGGGCGAGAACATTGATGAGGAATTGGTGAATAAGGTTTTTCGGGCTGCGCACTCCATGAAGGGCGGAGCCGGTTTTCTGGGATTAACACAGATTAAAGAACTGGCTCATAAGATTGAAAACGTCCTGGATATGATACGTAATCGTCAACTGGTGCCAACGCCGGAGATAGTAAACATTATCCTGTTGACTTTTGACCGGTTGCGAGAAATGATTGAAAATATTTCTGAAAGCAATGAGATGGACATTTCCGAACACGTTGACGCGCTGGTTAGTATTACAAGCGGAAATTTGCCCGCAGGCGAAGAGAAAAGCGTAAAAAATGAGATTGAAATAACTGATTCAAATGGCAGACCTATTTTTACTGTCAAAGAGTTCGATCTTCTCCAGGCCAGGAAGGGAGGCAAGTTTGTTTATCTGATAGAATTTGACCTTATACATGACATACATCGAAAGGACAAAAATCCCCTGGATGTAATTAATGATATGCAGGCTACGGGCCAGATTATAGATGTGAAGCTTGATCTGGATGCGGTGGGTACTCTGGAGGATGATATTATTTCCAATAAAATTCCAATGTATGTGCTTTACTCAACCATTATTGAACCAGATATTATTACTACTCTTTTTGATTTGCCTGAAAATCAGATAAAACATCTTGGAGAAGATGATGCCAGGAAAGAGGTAGAGCAGCCCTCCACTCAGCCAGAGCCTGAAGTTTCTGAGCCTGGGCCAGTGGTTGAATCGCAGGCTATGCAGCCACAACAACCAGGTGATCAAATTACACAAACAGAGAAAATTTCTGAATCACCTCAGCAGGCAGTGCAGCCTGTAGTCCAGCCAGAGTCAGAAAAGCCAGAACCAGTAGCCAAGAAGCCTGCCCCACCTAAAAAGCCAAAACCTGTCAAAACTATGCAGCCAGAAACATTGCGTGTTCATGTTAGCTTGCTGGAAAATTTGATGAACCTGGCTGGTGAACTGGTTTTGAGTCGTAATCAGTTGTTGCAGGCCATCTCAGTTGGAGATGAGCATGAGATAGCAGTAGCCGGCCAGAGAATTGATCTGGTTACTTCCGAACTCCAGGAAGCTATTATGCTTACCAGGATGCAGCCTGTTGGAAATATTTTTAATAAATTTCCGCGAGTTGTCCGTGATCTGGCACGTGATCTGGGTAAACAAATAGAGCTTCAGCTTGAAGGCAAAGAGGTTGAGCTGGATAAAACCATTATTGAAGGTTTGTCCGATCCCCTGACTCATTTAGTGCGCAATTCAGCAGACCACGGTATTGAGCCGCCTGAGGAACGCATTGCTAAAGGCAAGCCGCCGCAGGGAGCAATCATCTTGAAAGCCTATCATGCCGCAGGTCAGGTCAATATTGAAATCATTGATGATGGCCGTGGCATGGATGCTGATAAAATCGCGCGCAAAGCCCTGGAGAAAGGCCTGGTTACTGAAGAACAGATTAGCAATATGACTGAAAAAGACAAGTTAAATTTGATTTTTCTTCCTGGCCTGTCAACTGCTGAAAAAGTTTCAGATGTGTCCGGTCGTGGCGTGGGCATGGATGTGGTCAAAAGTAATTTAGACAAGCTGGGGGGGCAGGTTGAGATAGAAACCGAATTGAATAAGGGGACTTCCATCCGTATCAAATTGCCTTTGACATTGGCCATTATACCCAGCCTGCTCGTTTCAATGGGTGAAGACAGATTTGCCATACCTCAGGTTAATGTGGATGAAATGATTCAGGTGCCAGCCAGTCAGGTTTCTGAAAGAATTGAGCGTGTAGGGGATGCAGAAGTCCTGATTTTGCGTGGTGAGCTTATTCCACTCATGAGTCTGGCTAAGGTGCTGGGAATCAACAGCCAGAAGCCGTCCATAGCTGATAGTAAGTCAGCTTCAAAATGGCTGGATGGACATGAAATACAGGATTTCAATATAGTTGAATCTAGCAAGGATGTTAATATTGTTGTTGTTCAGGCCGGTTCTTTTAAATACGGCCTGGTGGTTGATGAACTGCACGATTCAGTAGAGATAGTTGTCAAGCCACTGGGCAGGCATTTGAAAAATTGTGAGGGATATGCCGGGGCTACTATTATGGGCGATGGCCGTGTGGCTTTGATTTTAGATGTGGCTGGCCTGGCAAAACTGGGGCAGTTATCATCCATTTCTGGCGCTGAAAAGGCAAAGGAGATGGCACTGGAAGAGGAGAAGCGGGCAAAGGAAGAACTTCATTCTTTATTTCTGTTTAACAATGGGCCGGAAGAACATTGCGCGGTACATCTGGATCTGGTGGCGAGGATAGATATGGTCAGGGCTGATGATATTGAAGTGGTGGGAGGCAAAAAGGTCATTCAGTACCGGGGCAGAAGCCTGCCGGTTTTTGCACTGGAGGAAGTGGCCAATGTAAATCACCTGGAACTGGAAGGGGAACTGGTTGTCATTGTCTTTAATATCGCTGACCATGAAGTAGGGCTCCTTGCGCTGCCGCCGGTTGACGCTGTTGAAGTAAAGCTTAATATTGATCCCTATACGTTAAGACAGACAGGCATTGCCGGGTCTGCTATTGTTAATGGCAATACTACCTTGATTGTTGATATTTATGAACTTGTAGAGACCCTTTGTCCGGAATGGTTTGAAAAAGATACGGCAGTTGTTTCCGCTGCTGATAAAGGGCCTTATAAGGTCTTATTGGTTGAAGACAGTGAGTTTTTTAGAACGCAGGTTGGAAAATTTATTCGCGATGAAGGATATGATGTAACAACAGCAGAAGATGGGCTTG
>CAJXJU010000246.1 GCA_913055195.1 uncultured Desulfohalobiaceae bacterium
GACAGAACAAAAAACGTCCATAGTTTTTATTATTTGTTCAAGCTTATACGCCGCGATATCCCTGATAATAAAGACCTTTTATCGAAGATATCAGTGCATGAAAGTAAATTGCATAAAACAACAGATACCATTCTTTTTAGAATTTAATGATGATAAAAAAGCACGGATTCAAAAATTAAGAAAAGGGAGAAAATAATATGAAAGTATTTGCAGCAATAATTGAAAAATGTCCTGTTACAGGGCTTTATGTTGGATATGTGCCAGGATTTCCTGGGGCTCATTCACAAGGAGAAACTCTGGATGAATTAAAAGAAAATTTACAAGAAGTAATAGAAATGTTATTAGAAGACGATGATGTGCAACCAGAAACGGAATTTGTTGGCATACAAAATATTATGGTAGCATGATGGGAAAATATCCAATTTTAAAGCCGAATGAAGTAGTAAAGATTCTCAAAAAATTAGGATTTAAAGAAGTTAGACAAAGAGGCGCTCATAAACAATTTCGTCATTCAGATGGAAGATGTACAACTGTTTCTTTTCATAAAGGAAGGGATATTTCACCAATTTTATTAAAAAAGATAGCAAAAGATATTAATCTAACAATAGAAGAATTTTTAAAATACGAATTCAGAAGTTAATTTCTAAAAATAAAATATGACACACGAATTGAAAAAACGACTTTTTACAGTTGCATTAAGATGGTTTATTACCATTTCAATTGTTATTATATTTACTACATTGCTTCTTCTCCTTACTGATACGCCGCCATTAGAAGCATACTTTTTGTTAATCAAAGGCTCATTGGGGTCATGGAATAAGATAGCAAGAGTCCTTCAGGTCTGGATACCCTTGACTCTCTGTTCATGTGGTCTGCTTTACACCTTTTCCATGAGACTATGGAATATTGGTATAGAAGGACAGGTAATGTTGGGTGCTATTGGCGCTACAGCCATGTTAAAGTGGTTAAGCCCTTATTTTGCGCCTTCTCTATGTTTAACCGCTGCTTTTGTTTTTGCCATATTCCTTGGGACCTTATGGTCCCTGTTTGCTGGTATTCTCAAAACAGAAGGCGGGGTAAATGAAATTTTTGCCGGTCTTGGACTCAATTTTGTCGCGCAGGGGCTGATCCTCTGGCTGATTTTTGGACCGTGGAAAAGGCCCGGCATTGCTTCCATGAGCGGGACAGAACCTTTTGACTACTCCCTCTGGCTCCCCACCCTGCATGGTTTTCGTATCTCACCGCTAGCCCTCGCAATCACCATTATTCTTTTTATAGCCACAGTTATTATTCATAGATATACAAGATGGGGGCTTTTTTTCAGAGCTGTAGGCAACAACCCAAACGCTGGCACACTTTTTGGTCTGTCTCCTCAGCGTTACACCCTGCTTGCCATGTCTCTGGCCGGGGTCATGGCCGGATGCGCTGGCTATTTTCAGGTAACAGGAATCTATCATCGCCTTATACCTTCCATATCAAGCAACTATGGTTATTTATCCTTGCTGGTGGTAATGCTGGCTAACTATAAATGGATGCCTATCCCTTTTATAGCCTTCTTTTTTGCCTGCTTAAACGTAGGGAGTATCCAGTTGCCTTTAATGCTTAAAATAGATTCATCCTTAAGTGGTGTTATTCAGGGAATCTGCGTTCTCGCATTTTTATGTGCTTATCGTTGGAAATTGAGGAGTAAGGGGTAAGGATAAGGGGTAAGGATTAAGGGATAAGGGGTAAGTAATTTTAAAATTCTGTTCACTGTTCACTGATCACTGTTCACTGATCACGGTTCACGAGTAAAAGGGGTAAGGTTTTTTTTAAAGCTAACTTTAACAACTAACATAAAAAATGATGGATTTTAGCCTATCTATTCTGATGGCCAGTGTGGTGAGTGGGGCAGCTCCCCTGGTTTTTGCCACCCTGGGAGAGACCTTTTCAGAACGAGTTGGAATTATTAATTTGTCCCTTGATGGAACTATATTGCTTTCCGCTATGGTGTCCTTTGCTGTTGCTTATGAAACAGGGAACCTGGCATGGGGATTTCTCGCGGGAGGAGTGGTTGGCGCGCTGATTGCCGCGCTCATAGCTTTTACGAGCTTGTTTTGGGGAATTTCGCAGGTGGCAGTTGGTTTTGTATTAACATTAATGTGCAAAGACCTGGCCTATTTCCTGGGAAACCCATATACCCGTATCCAGGGGCCCCAGCTTTCCCATTTGTCAGTGCCCTTTCTGGAGAAAATTCCTGTCATTGGAAATATCTTTTTTCAACACAACATTATGGTTTACTTAAGCTATGCGTGCATCATGGTAACCTGGTTTTATTTTTACCGCACACAGTGGGGACTGAAACTGCGCTGTATAGGAGAAAACCCCAGGGCAGCTTACACCAGGGGATTTTCTGTAAAGAAAATACAATTTGGTTACGCTACCCTGGGAGGCTTTCTTGTAGGAATAGCTGGAGCGCTTTATTCCCTTAGTGTCAAACCTGGATGGGGACGTCCTCAAGGTGCAGAAGGAATGGGATGGATAGCCCTTGCCATAGTGATCTTTGGCGGCTGGGATCCGCTCAAAGTCGCTTTTGGCGCTTACTTTTTCGGCTTCCTCCAGATTATGGGAATCGTGTTTCAGAGCTGGTGGCCATCTATACCGGCTCAGGTTTTCCAGGTGGCTCCATTTCCATTAATGATTTTTATGCTTGTATTAATACACTTATCGCGCGGACAGAGAATGAGTCAGTTTTTGGAAGCGCATCCTGTGTTTCGCCCGATAATTCGTTTTTTACAGGTCAACCCGCCGGCATCTTTGGGTGTAACATACCATAAAGAATAGGAAGTTGGGAAGATGAGAAGATGGGAGGATAGGAAGATAGGGAGATAAAAAGGAGGACACCAGTGAACACCAGAACATTCTTCATTTCCACACCAATTTATTATGTCAATGCCAGACCGCATCTGGGGCATGCTTATACAACTATTATAGCTGATACTATAAATAGATTTTATAGATTACAGGGATATGAGACATATTTTTTAACCGGGACAGATGAGCACGGCGACAAAATTGTCCAGGCTGCAGAAAAAAATAATCAGACACCCGGAGAGTATGTAGATAAAATCTCAGGTCTTTTCAAAGATACATGGCCTGGTCTGGAGATAGAATATAACCGCTTTATCCGCACAACTGATCCTGACCACATGGCCTGTGTGCAAAAATTTTTACAACGCGTCTATGATAACGGAGACATTTATTTTGGTGAATATGGCGGCTATTATTGTTTTGGCTGCGAGCGGTTTTATACGGAAAAAGAACTTGTGGACGGCCTTTGCCCTGATCACAAATGCAAACCTGAATTCATTCAGGAGAAGAATTATTTTTTCCGGATGAGTAAATACCTGAAGCCGCTTAAAGATTATATTGAAGCCCATCCTGACTTTATCCAGCCTGAGCGTTACCGTAATGAGGTTCTGGGGATGCTTAAGGAAGACTTAGGGGATCTGTGTATCTCCAGGCCCAAATCCCGCCTTACCTGGGGTATTGAACTGCCCTTTGACAAA
>CAJXJU010000247.1 GCA_913055195.1 uncultured Desulfohalobiaceae bacterium
TCTAAAATAGTCAATACACTTTTAAAAAGTATTAAAATAAAAACAGGTACAGATGCAAAGCTTTCAACTGCTGGCATTTACCGGCCTGGGTTTCTATATTATGCGCAAAAAACTTACACCAGAGGCCAAAATCAACCTGGATTTTGACTATTTTTACCGCTTGTTTGGTCGGGCGTTTTTGGCCTTTTGCCGGCGTCCGGTCGAAGCCGTGGATAATATCTGGACAGAAGTTTATGCCCGCATTGGTTTAAGGGGGTTGATGGGTACTGCCAGAGGCGCAGCCATTTTTGACCGCGAAGACATTGATCGCGCGGTTGACGGCACTGCTTATTCAATGATGCGGCTGGGTAAGAATATCACCCGTATCCAGACAGGTAATATCCAGGACTACCTGGCTACAGCAGCCTTTATAGCCCTGATAATCTTTGCGTTGGTATTCTTTGCCTGAATTTAGTGTTTGTGTTGGGACAGGACAAACTAAAATTACTGACACAACCTGCTAAATACTAAAAAAATTACGGAGCATAAAGCTTATGAACTCAACCTGGCCTGTTTTGACCAGCCTTATTGCCTTTCCTTTAGTTGGCGTGTTGATCCTGGTCTTTGTTCAAAAAGAAAAGTGGGTCCGGATACTTACCCTGATCTTTGGAATCATCGAAATAATCCTGGCCTTACCCCTGCTCAAATTCAAACTCGGCTCAAGCGCGTTTCAGTTTCAGGAATTTCATCCCTGGATTACCCAGTGGCATATTAACTACAGTCTCGGGATAGATGGCATAAGCTATCTCATGGTTCTGTTGACAATTATCCTTCTCCCTCTTTGCGTACTCTGTTCCTGGACCTATATTGGCCAAAGAATCAAGGAATTCCACATCTGTCTGCTCCTGATGACATCTGCCTGTATAGGCGTGTTTGTGGCATTAGATTTTGTTCTTTTTTATATCTTCTGGGAAGCAATGCTTGTGCCCATGTTCCTGCTCATTGCAATTTGGGGCGGGCCAGAACGCAAATATGCCTCTATTAAATTCTTCATCTATACACTGGCTGGTAGCACCTTGCTTTTAGTCGCTATGATTGCCTTTTACAAACAAGCTGGTACCTTCTCAATTCCTGATTTAATAGCTGCTGACTTCTCATTTAGATTCCAATTCTGGGCTTTTCTGGCCATGGCCATTGCCTTTGCCATCAAGGTGCCAATGTTTCCCTTCCACACCTGGCTTCCAGCTGCCCATGTCCAGGCCCCAACCGCAGGCTCAGTACTTCTGGCCTCAGTACTTCTTAAAATGGGCACATACGGATTTTTACGCTTCTGCCTCTCCCTGACACCTGCAGCAAGTGTCTATTTTGCACCCATGATGATCGCCATTTCCATTGCCTCCATCATCTATGGGGGATTGGTGGCGCTGGGCCAAAAAGATATGAAGAAACTGATTGCCTACTCTTCTGTGGCCCACATGGGTTTTGTCACTTTAGGAATTTTTATCTTTAATTTACGCGGCGCAGAAGGCGCGCTCATGCAGATGCTCAACCACGGCATTACCACTGGCGGTCTGTTTATGCTTGTCGGAGCCATTTATGAACGCAGCCACAGCCGGGATATATCAGCCAATCAGGGTCTGAGTAAATTTTTACCTGCATACCTGTTCTTCTTCGGCCTGTTTTCCCTATCTTCTCTGGCCTTTCCCGGAACCAACAGCTTCGTAGGAGAGGCTTTAGTCCTTATTGGCACCTTTAATAAAAATATGGTGATGGGACTGTTAGCCATTCCAGGCGCTCTTTTAGCTGCCGCCTATATGCTAAGACTTTTACAAAAGCTTGCCTGGGGAGAACCAAGCGCAGCAGGAGCGCAGGAGTGGAAGGATTTAAATTTAAGAGAATGGATATACCTCCTGCCCCTGGCTATTCTGGTCATCTACCTCGGCCTGGCCCCAGGCCTGGCTTTAAAAACAATGGATGCTTCTTTGATACAAATATTAAATTATGTAACAAAATAACCAAATAACCAATAACCCAACAAACTAACAAGGAGCATGGCCTTGAACTTGAAACTGCAATTTCTTTTACCTGAACTTTATCTTTTGGCCATAATTTGTATCCTCTTTGTCCAGAGCATCAGCAACAATTTAAAGGATAAAACAAAATGGCTGCCTTATGCTGCCTTTGCTGGTATCTTTGTGACCATATTCTCTTTTGGACAAAATGGATATATGCTCTACAACACCTATAAAATTGATGGACTATCCCAATTTTTTAAGTTCGTCATTTTCTTAGGCTTTGCTATTTGTACGGCCAATGCCAGCCAGAATAAAACAATAAAACAAGAACACTTTGCCGACTACTTCTTCTTTATGGCCCTGAGCACATTTGGTCTTGTTATTCTCTCAAGCACAGTAGAATTGTTTTCCATCTATGTTGCTCTGGAACTGGCATCGTATAGTCTGTATGTGCTTATCCCTTTAAGGAATAAAGAAGCCAGGGCTGCTGAAGCAGGCATTAAATATGTCCTTTTTGGAGCCGTGGCTACAGCTCTTGGCCTTTACGGCATTTCCTATATTATTGCCGGTCAGCACACTACTTTTATACATGCCCTGGCCAGCATGGACTGGTCCTGGACAAGAAATCCCATGCCTCTTATTGGTTTTGGGCTTTTCTCGCTGGCTTTTTTATACAAACTGGCCCTGTTCCCCTTCCATTTCTGGTGTCCTGACGTCTATCAGGGCACAAGCAATGAAACAGCAGCCTTTGCCGCCACAATGCCCAAGTTGGGAGCAATTGTAGTCTTGATCAGGATCATGGCCATGATGCCTGGAGACGAGGTAAAAACCATAATAGCTATCTTTGCTGCCTTTTCTATGACTATAGGGAACCTGGCCGCGTTAAATCAAAAAGATATAAAAAGACTGCTGGGCTATTCCAGTGTCTCCCACGCCGGATACATCATGCTCGGTCTTGTTTCCGGAACAGCTTATGGCCTGTCAGCAGCAGCCTTTTATGGCCTGGTGTACATGCTTATGAATCTGACTATTTTCTGGGTTATCACACGCCTGTCCTCATCCGGACGCAATATTTATGTTGATGATCTCAATGGCCTGTATCACTCCTGCCCTGCCCTGGCCTTTGTCCTGGCAGTAGCTGCCTTTGCCCTGGTGGGACTTCCCCCTACAGCCGGATTTGCCGGCAAACTATTTCTACTTGGCTCTGCATGGGGACAAAATTTTAATTGGCTGGTCATAGTCGGAGCAGTTAATACTGGTATTGCTATTTACTACTATCTAAACCTTGTCCGCCATGCCTATACTGTAAAAGAAGTGGCTACCATAAAGTATGCTCTGTCCCCTTCAAGCACTGCCCTTGCCCTGCTTTTATCCCTTGGTGTCCTTTACCTGGGAATCATCCCCCAGGATATCTTTAACTGGTTAATGAAAACCAGTCAGATCATACTCTCCTAAAAAAATGGGCATGCAAAAACAAAGGGCGGGACATGGGGACAGGAGAAATCACTTGACAAATTTTACTCTTTTCCTTATCTTTACCTTCAA
>CAJXJU010000248.1 GCA_913055195.1 uncultured Desulfohalobiaceae bacterium
TGATTTAGACGATTTTCTGGCGATTTAAGCCAATACGGATCGTTTCCTGAAAACTAAATACACTGACAATTCGACTCTGTAACTGATTAAAAATATTGAATATTTTTTTCAACTCAGAAAGTTGAGTTAGTTTTAAGTGTCAGGTTGAGATAAAGAGGGAGAGATTATTAATGAACTTTCAGGATGTAATTTTAAACTTGCAAAATTTTTGGTCTGAGTATGGCTGTCTTATCCAGCAACCTTACGATATTGAAGTTGGTGCTGGAACATTTAATCCTGCTACCTTTTTACGGGTTATTGGCCCGGAACCCTGGAAAGTAGCTTATGTTGAGCCTTCGCGCAGACCAACAGACGGGCGTTACGGTGAAAACCCCAACCGACTGCAACATTACTATCAGTTTCAGGTTATCTTAAAGCCTGCCCCTAAAGATGTGCAAACCATTTATTTGAATAGTCTCAAGGGATTAGGCATTGACGCCAAAAAGCATGACATACGTTTTGTCGAAGACGACTGGGAGTCTCCCACCCTGGGAGCCTGGGGGTTAGGCTGGGAAGTATGGTTAAATGGCATGGAGATAACCCAATTTACTTATTTTCAGCAGGTAGGTGGGATTGATCTCGACCCTATTAGCGTTGAAATTACCTATGGTCTGGAAAGGATAAGCATGTATTTGCAGGAAAAAGAGTCTGTTTTTGATCTAAAGTGGAATAATGAAGTAACTTATGGTCAGGTGCATCATCAGTCTGAAGTAGAACATTCTAAATACAATTTTGATTTTAGCAATGCAGAGATGCTTCTTAATTTTTTTAATGCGTGTGAGCAGGAATGCTTGCAGTTGTGTGAAAAAGGATTACCCTGGCCTGCGTATGAC
This sequence comes from uncultured Desulfohalobiaceae bacterium, assembly GCA_913055195.1. Classification (GTDB taxonomy): domain Bacteria; phylum Desulfobacterota; class Desulfovibrionia; order Desulfovibrionales; family Desulfonatronovibrionaceae; genus Desulfovulcanus. The sequence goes on from CAJXJU010000248.1 coordinate 873, forward strand.
TATTGTCTGAAGTGTTCACATTTATTTAATTTGCTGGAAGCAAGGGGGGCAATATCAATTACTGAAAGGACTGGCTATATTGCCCGTGTGCGCAATCTGGCTTCCAGAGTGGCTAGACTTTATGCTGAGCAACGTGAGGAACTGGGATATCCATTAATGAAGGCAGAAGGATGAAGGATGAAGGATGAAAAGGAAAGGGGGAGGGGGAAAGAGGAAGATAAGAGGTTAAGAAGATGGGAAGTTAGGTGGGTTAGGATGTTAGCCTAAGTGTGGATGTTGAAAAGATATATGAGAGGAAGCGGGGAAAGAAGAAGTGAAGAGAAAGCAGAAATTTTTCATCCTTCATCCTTCATCCTTCATACTTTTTTAAGGAGTAAATTATGGCGAGGTTTGTTCTGGAAATTGGCGTGGAAGAAATGCCCGCCAGGTTTTTATCAAGTCTGGCAAAGGAACTTAAAGACCTTTTTTTTCAAAAGTTACAAGATACAAAGATTCAATTCAGTGATGTGAGTTCTTATGCGACGCCAAGGCGGCTGGTGGTATATATAAATGACCTGGCCCCTTATCAGGATGAGGAAGAGCAGGTTATAACTGGTCCGCCAGTAAAGATTGCTCTGGATGAGAATAATAAGCCGACCAGAGCGGGCTCAGGTTTTGCCCGTTCTCAGGGAGTAGATATAGAGGATACATTTGTACTGGATACAGATAAAGGTCAGTATCTGGCGGTGCGAAAAAAAATAGGTGGGGCTGCTACTTATGATATTTTGCCCGAAATTTGTGTCCAGGTAATTTCTGCTCTGACTTTTCCTAAAAAAATGCGCTGGGCAGGTGACTTTACGTTTGGCCGTCCTATTCGCTGGCTCCTGGCACTTATGGATGATAAAGAAGTAAAGTTTCAGGTTGCTGATCTGGAATCAGGGCAGCTAACTTATGGCCATAGGGTCATGGGGCCTGGTCCTTTTACTGTGAATAGCGCCAGGGACTATTTTCAGATTATAGAAAGTCAGGGCAGGGTGGTTTTAGACTTTGAAAACCGGAAAAAAATTATTCGTGAGCAAGGAGATAAACTGGCCACAGAAGTTAATGGTCAGGTAGCCTGGAAAAGCACTTTGCTTGACCAGGTAGCTAACCTGGTAGAATATCCAGAGCCAGTGCTGGGCCGTTTTGATCCAGAATATCTGGAACTTCCTCAGGAAGTTCTCTTAACCAGCATGGAAACGCATCAAAAAAGTTTTGGATTAAGAGATGAAAACGGTAGGTTACTGCCTTATTTTTTGACCATCATAAATATTGACCCAGAAGATTTGGACCTCGTGCGTAAAGGCTGGGAACGCGTACTCAAAGCCAGGCTGGAAGACGCCAGGTTTTTCTGGGAAGCAGATTGCAGAACCCCTCTTAAAGTCTGGCTGGATGAACTGGAAAAGGTTATTTTTCTGGCCCCTCTGGGTTCCATGGGCGATAAATCTCGCCGATTGCAAAGACTGGCTGCTCATCTGGCAGGACTTATATTTCCAGACATGGAAAAAGACCTGGCCAGAGCAGGAAGATTGGCAAAAACAGATCTTGTCTCTGAAATGGTTGGTGAATTTCCCGATTTGCAGGGAATAATGGGTGGAATTTATGCCCGCCTGAAAGGAGAGTCTGAAGCTGTATCCAGGGCTGTTAGCGAACATTATCTGCCAGCAGGCCAGGATAGTCCAATACCACAGAGCAAAGAGGGCGCGCTTTTAGCCATTGCAGACAAAATAGATACTATGGTCGGCTGCTTTGGTTTGAAGATGATTCCCACGGGCGCTGCTGATCCCTATGCTCTACGCAGACAGGCATTAGGAGTTATTCGTATCATCCTGGGACATGACCTGTTTTTGAGCCTGAGTGAATTGATTGATTATACCTTTGCAGGTTATGAAAACGTTGAATGGAAAATATCCTTTGAGGAGTTAAAACAAGAGCTTTTAAACTTTTTTGGCCAGAGATTAAAAGCCTACTGGACAGGTCAGGGCTATGCTACCAGAGTGGTTGATGCTGTTTTAGGAGCAGGTTTTGACAATATTAAGATTGCTTTTGTTCGCTTAAAGGCATTGGCTGATTTTTCCCAAAAAAGTTATTTTGAACAGGCTGTGCTTACTTTTAAACGTGCTGACAATATTATTCGTAAACAAGGGGAAAAGCTAGGAGAAAAGTTCACAGGCGACTTTAATTTTTCTCTTTTGGAGGAGCCGGCTGAAAAGAATCTGGCCGAAAAAATCAATGGACTTGTACCAGTTTGGGAAAAGCTATGGCTGGATAAAGATTTTGCCGGGTTGTTTGAGTTGCTACTGGAACTTCGCCCGGTGGTTGATGAGTTCTTTGATCACGTTATGGTCATGTGCGAAGATAAGGACTTACGGCTAAATAGGCTAAACCTTCTCTTTGCTTTGACCTCCAGATTGAGCAAGTTAGCTGATTTTTCTGCCCTGCAGGTATGATTTAAGCATGGGTGCATCCGCCAGTAGCGGGAAATCTGAAGCAAATTCAAAAAATTTGCATTTTGTAAAATTAAATCTTGACAAAATCCAGCAAGTTTGGATATCTGACTCGACTTTCGGAGTTCCCAAAGTCGAGAAATTCGAAATCCGAATATCGAAATCCGAAACAAACTCGAATTTTTTAATGT
>CAJXJU010000249.1 GCA_913055195.1 uncultured Desulfohalobiaceae bacterium
TATCCCAATACCTTCCGTAAAAATACGGATATTGCTGATATTTTAGACAAATATGGCTCACTCACAGATGAACAACTGGAAGAAGTTGGCGCTGACACTGCTGACTTTGTGGTAGCTGGCAGGATTGTGGCCTTGCGATCTTTTGGTAAGGTAACCTTTTTTCATATCCAGGACCATTCAGGAAAAATCCAGGTCTATGCCCAGCGCGATTTAATCGGCCCTGAAAACTATAAAATTTTCAAAAAATACGACATCGGAGATATTGTCGGCGTTAAAGGGGGCCTGTTCCGCACCAAAACTGGCGAACTCACGCTCAAGGCCGAACATATTGAGCTGGTAACCAAGTCCATGCGCCCGTTACCGGAAAAATACCACGGCCTGAAGGACGTTGAGACCAGGTACAGGCAACGATATGTGGACTTGATTGTTAATCCCAGGGCCAGGGAAATTTTTATCAAACGTACCAAAATTGTCCGCTTCATCCGCAACTTTCTGGATGCCAGAGGGTTCATGGAAGTAGAGACTCCCATGATGCAGCCCATTCCAGGCGGGGCAACTGCCAGACCTTTTGAAACCCATCATAATGCCCTGGATATGAAGCTTTATTTACGCATTGCTCCTGAGCTCTATTTAAAAAGACTTTTAGTAGGTGGTTTTGAACGCGTCTATGAAATCAACCGTAACTTCCGCAACGAAGGCATCTCCACTCAGCACAATCCAGAGTTCACCATGCTGGAATTCTATATGGCCTATGCTGATTTTCACATGCTCATGGAACTTACTGAAGAGCTATTTTCCAGGTTGGCCCAGGAAATCTGTGGCAGTACCAGAATTACCTACCAGGGTCAGGAAGTTGATCTAACTCCTCCCTGGAATAAGCTTTCCTTTTATGAATCTCTGGAAAAAATAGGTGGCCTTAAACCAGAAGAATATCAAGATTACGACCGGGCCAGGGAATTAGTGCAGAAACTAGGGGAAAATGCCCAGGTTGGCGAAAAGCTGGGCAAGCTCCAGGCCAAACTTTTTGACATCCTGGTTGAACCGAAACTTGTTCAGCCCCATTTTATCTATCACTATCCAACAGACATTTCTCCTTTATCGCGTAAAAATGAACAGGACCCAACCATAACTGACAGATTTGAGCTTTTTATTACAGGTCGCGAAATGGCCAATGCCTTTTCCGAACTCAACGATCCATTTGATCAGCGGGCCAGATTTGAAGAACAGGTCAGGGAAAAAGAAGCAGGTGATGATGAAGCCCATCGTATGGATGAAGATTATATCCGGGCATTGGAATACGGTATGCCCCCGGCAGGCGGTGAAGGTATTGGCATAGACCGTTTGGTCATGCTCCTTACAGATTCTCCTTCCATCAGGGAGGTCATACTATTTCCCCTTTTAAGGCCAGAGGTGACAACTGCTTAACAAAATTGGTGTATTGGTTATTGGTGTATTGGTAAGTGACAATTGCTTAACAAAGTCAAAATTATTTAGATGAAGGAACTTAAGAAGATGGGAAGATGGGAAATCAGGCAACTCTATAGTTACAATCACCACCTTACTCTCCAATCTTCTCAACTTCTTATCTTCTCATCTTCTTTCCTTTAAAGATATTATGAAATTCGAACTCTTTGTCTCTCTGCGCTACCTTCTAGCCAGGCGCAAGCAGGCCTTTATTTCCATAATTTCCCTTATCTCCATCCTGGGAGTGGGCCTGGGAGTGGCGTCTTTGATAGTAGTTCTGGGAGTTATGAACGGATTCAGCCAGAACCTGCGGGACAAAATCCTGGGTGTGAACGCTCACGTTATTGTAATGAGCTACCAGGGAGGCATTGCCGACTATAAAGAGCTCAGCCAGAAGCTAAGTGCTATCCCGGACATCAAAGGCATAACTCCCTTTATCTATTCTGAAATGATGCTCAGCGCTCCAGGAGGAGTTAAAGGTGTGGTCTTGCGTGGCATCGACCCTGATGCTGCAACAACAGTGCTCGGGCTTGCTCACGACATGATAGAAGGCAATTTAAAAGACCTTCAGAAGCCAGGTCATTTTCCAGGCATAATCATTGGGCAGGAACTGGCCAATCGCTTAGCACTCTTTGTGGGCAGCAAGGTGAACATCCTTTCACCTACAGGCAAAAAATCAGCAGCAGGTTTTTCCCCAAAAATAGAAATTTTTGAAGTGCGGGGCATTTTTAAAACCGGCATGTATGAATACGATTCTTCTCTGGCCTATACTACCATTTCAGCCAGCCAGAAAATGCTGGGTTTTAAAAAGGATCTGGTCACTGGTCTGGAAATCCGGCTGGGAGATGTTTACAAAGCAGAACTTATTGCCAGAAAAGTTCACAAAATCCTTGGAGGCTATCCCTTTTATGTACGCAACTGGATGGAAATGAACCAGAACCTGTTTTCCGCTTTAAAACTGGAAAAGACAGCCATGGGAGTCATTCTGGCCATGATTATCCTTGTTGGCTCATTCAGCATCATCACTACCCTTGTCATGCTGGTCATGGAAAAAACAAGAGATATTGCTATTTTGATGTCTATGGGCGCAACCACAGCCATGATCCGACGCATATTCATGTTGCAGGGATTGATTATTGGCTTTATTGGCACAAGTCTTGGCTATATTCTGGGGATATCCATTAGCTTAATTTTGAAAAAGTATCAGTTTATCAAACTGCCAGCAGATGTCTATTATCTGGACCACTTACCTGTTCTTTTGAAGTGGCCGGACATGATTGCCATTGGAGTAACGGCTATGCTTCTTTGTTTTTTGGCCACTATTTACCCGGCCAGACAGGCAGCCCGCCTCAAACCATCTGAGGCTTTAAGATATGAGTGATGTTTTATATCTCCTGAAGGGCTTAGGCAAAGAGTATAAAACTGCGTCAGAGCAGATAACAGTACTCAGCCAGATAGACCTGGAAATTAAGCAGGGTGATAGTATAGCCATTTTAGGGACATCTGGCTCAGGCAAAAGTACTTTGCTCCATATCCTGGGCACTCTTGATTTGCCATCATGGGGAGAAATCACTTTTAAAGACTTTGACCTGAAAAGCATTGATGACAAAGAAAAAGCAAATTTACGCAGAAAAGAAATTGGTTTTGTTTTTCAATTTCACCATCTTTTGCCTGAATTCAATGCCCTGGAGAATGTGGCCATGCCAGCCATTATTGCAGGGTATAAGATGAGCAAGGCCAAAAAAATGGCTGCTGATGCCCTTAAGCAGGTAGGTCTGGAACAACGGTTGAGCCATAATGTGACAACTCTGTCTGGTGGGGAAAAACAGCGCGTGGCTATTGCCAGGGCCATATTGCTTAAACCACGAGTTCTGCTGGCTGATGAGCCAACAGGCAACCTGGATGAAAACACTGGCGAAACCATTGGACAATTATTGCTCAGATTAAATCAAACCCTGGGCATGACCCTTGTTGTTGTTACTCATAACCACAGTCTGGCCCAAAAAATGAACAAAAAACTAAGACTTCATCAGGGAGTATTGCATGAGCTACAAGACATATA
>CAJXJU010000250.1 GCA_913055195.1 uncultured Desulfohalobiaceae bacterium
TGTCCCTGAAGTACGGTTGAAATTGGTGGTTTCCCGCTACTGGCGGATGCACCCCATGATTGCGGCACATTGATTCTGGCTCAGAATATGCCGGAAAAATATGAAGAAGCAATCAATCTGGCAGAAAAAGAAAAATTGTGTTTGCACATGGCAGAGCAGAAGGTTTTCGGTTCTTCGCATGCTGAAATAGGAGCTTATTTATTAAATATCTGGGGACTGCCAGAAGATATTGTTAGAACGGCTGCTTTTCATCATAATCCTATGGCTGCTTATTCTTCAGATATAGATTGTTTGATAATGGTACATATTGTTGACTGTTTGGAGCAATTGAAAAATCCAATAAATATTGTTGGTGTCCCTTGTTCTGTAGATGAAGAATTGCTCAAGTTGCATAATCTTGAAGAGAAGTTTCTTACCTGGCAAGATTTGATTCTTAAGGAGAGCCAAAGTGAATGAAGAAAAAATTCTTTTTGTTGATGATGATATAAATATTCTGGATGGATTTAAGAGGACTTTGCGTAGAAAGTTTCAGGTAGAAACTGCTGTTGGTTCGATCCAGGCTTTGAGAAAGTTCAATGAATCAGGTCCGTTTGCAGTTGTTGTAGCTGATTTAAAGATGCCTAAAATGGACGGGATTGAGTTTTTGAAGCGGGTTAAAGAGTTTTATCCTGAAACTGTACGTATTATGCTTACAGGGCATGGAGACATGGATGTAGCCATGGAGGCCATTAATAATGGCGAGGTTTTTCGTTTCTTGCTTAAGCCAACCAGTCAGACTCAGTTGATAAATGTCCTTGAAGCAGCCCTTAAGCAGTATAGGTTGATTAGAGCTGAAAAGGAAATAATGGAAAAGACCTTGTCCGGTACTATTAGTATTCTGGTTGAGATACTAAATATCATAAATGAGGAGGCTCTTGGCAGGGCTGCTCGTATCAAGCGCTATGTGCGGGACATGGCTATACACCTGGGTGAGACAGATGTATGGTTGTATGAGACTGGAGCTTTATTGTCACAGATAGGTTGTATTACTTTGCCTCCTAAAATTTTAAAAAAGATTCGTACTGGAGAGAGGTTAGAAGGAGAAGAGCTTGCATTGTATTATAAACATCCTGTCATTGCATCTGATCTTCTCAGTAAAATACCGCGCATGGAAAAGATTGCTCAAATGATAGCCTATCAGGAAAAGCACTATGATGGCAGTGGGGTGCCAGAGGATTCAATACGCGGGGATAAGATTCCTCTGGGCGCCAGGATTTTGAAGATTGTCCTGGACTTTGATCTATTGATAAATCGTGGCTATTCCAGACGCGATAGTATTTATAAAATGGTTAAACGAAAAGGTAGATATGATCCTGAAGTATTTAAGGCTTTTTTGGAGGTTGTGCAACTTGAAGATCAGTATATTATTAAAGATGTACAAGTAGTTGATTTGTTTGCTTTCATGGTTTTATTGGAAGACATTGTAGCCCTGAATGGGATAGTTCTTTTGAAAAAGGGGTATGAACTTACCAGTACTCTTATTGAAAAACTCAGGCTTATGGATAAAACTTATGGTATCAAGCAACCAATCAAGGTGCTTATCCCGCCTAAAGAACTTATTGAGAAAAGAAGAAAGGCTCTTAAAGATTAAAAAGACGTGCCTGCAAAGGTTAAATTATTGCAGGCACATTATGCTTATCAACTGAGTTAAGCATATTTAAGAGCTAAGAACTTGCCTTCAGTCATTTCTTCCATAGCATATTTAATGCCTTCGCGACCGCATCCAGACATTTTGACTCCACCATAAGGCATGGGATCACTGCGGTATGTAGGAATATCATTGATAATTACTCCTCCTACATCCAGATGGTTGTACGCATAAAAGGCGTTGGACAAATCATCAGTAAATACGCCTGCCTGTAAACCGTACATAGAGTCGTTGGTCATGGCTACGGCGTCCTCAAACTTTTCATAAGGTTCAACTGTCACTACCGGGCCAAAAATTTCCAGCCTGTTCACTTTCATATCTGGCGTAGTGTTTGTTAGCACAGCAGGAGTGATAACGCAGTTACTTTCTGAAGAACGCTTTCCGCCAACCAGTAGTTTTGCACCTCCAGCAACTGCCTCCTGAATCCACTCATAAACCTGGTCAGCAGAAGATTTGTTAATGAGTGGACCGGTTATGGTTTTTTCATCTAAAGGATCTCCTGCTGGAATGTTTTTTACCCTTTGTATGAATTCCTCTAAAAAGGAGTCATATAAACTTTTTTGTACAAAAATTCTCTGTATGGAAATACATACCTGACCAGCCTGATAATAGCCGCCAATGATGGCGCGATCCAGAAGAAAGTCTTTATACCTTAACGAATCAACAATTAATGCAGCATTGCCTCCAAGCTCCAGTGTCACGCGCTTGCGTCCGGCTTCTTTTTTCAAATACCATCCCACTTTGGGGCTGCCTGTAAAAGTAAACATTGCAATGCGGTCGTCTTTGACCATTTTTTCAGCAAGGGCTGTTTTGCAAGGGAGCACGCTGATGCTGCCTTCAGGCAGGTCAGTTTCTGATATGATTTCGCCTAAAATAATGGCTGTAATGGGAGTGGCAGATGATGGTCTTATAATAATGGGATTGCCAACAGCCAGGGCAGGTGCAACCTTGTGGGCGACCAGATTTAACGGAAAATTAAAAGGACTGATACCTAAAACCGGACCAATGGGAAACCTTTTGTTCAGCCCTAAGCGGTTTTCGCCTAATTTATCCAGGTCCAGAGGAACGATTTCGCCGCCAAAGCGCTTTATTTCCTCTGCTGCCCAGGCAAAAAGCTCTGTGCAGCGGGCTACTTCAATCCTGGCAAAGGTGATGGGCTTGCCAGCTTCCAGAGCAATTATGCGGGCCAGCTCCTCTCCTCTGTCTTTGATGGCTCTGGATATGCGGTGTAAAATATCTGCTTTTTGATAAGCAGGCATGAATTTTAAAACCTCAAAAGCTTTTAGTGCCTGCTGGATGGCCTGCTCTATTTCTGCTTCCCCGGCCAGATTTATCTGTCCGACCTCTTGATCGTCATAAGGCGCTTTAATGGTAAGATATTCCCCTGTTTCCAGTTTTTTGTTGGCTAAGATTAAAGGGTATTTTGTTGCCATTTGTTGTCTCCTTATAGGGTTTTACCAGACATTATTTTAATTAAGAATACATAAATGTCCTGACTACTGCAAGTATGAAATAGGGACAGGAGCGTTAGTCCGCATGGGGACACCCAGCGAGCCAACAAGTGCTGTAAAATTTTGGTGTGATTGCTCTGAGTCAGTATATCGAGGATAGTTGAGCGAGGAGTGTTGTAAATGTTGTAAAAGACTAAAACGGAGTGAAGAAAAGAGGAAAGAGAAATTTATCTTTTTATTATGGTGTTTGCCTGAATGAATAAATATTTTCAAAACCTGTTATCTTATGCGGCTGCCTGTCCTTTTCTATCCTTAATTTATCCTTAAACCGCTGAAACTGCTCTTTGACAAACTGTTTGCTGCCCAGAAACACTCCCT
>CAJXJU010000251.1 GCA_913055195.1 uncultured Desulfohalobiaceae bacterium
TACTTTTTGCAGGCGACACATGAAAAAAGGAATAATATCAAATGTTGTCTAAAATTTTAACGTTACATATTACTAATACTTATCTTAACTTTCTCTTTGTAGAAAAAAAGTGGGGACAAATCATTAAAGTGTTGTCCTGGCAAAAACAAATACCTCATTATATTCATGACAATGACAATGACAGCAATCTGGTTGATGAACAAAGTTCTGATACAGAATCAAATCAAAAAACGCCAGATATTGGTGAAATTATAAAATCAGAGCTGCAAAACAGAAAATTGCAATATGATTGTCTTCTTGTTTCTTTTTTACCTGAAAATTATTTTTTAAGATTTTTAAACTTTCCTTTTGGGGACAAAAACAAGATCGCCCGCATCCTGCCCCAGGAACTAAAAGACGTCCTGCCTTTTGACCTGGATAACTTTTACTACGATTTTATGCTCACAACCACCAGACAACATGAAGGCTATCAAGTATTAACTCTGGGCATTAAAAAGCAGGAAATAGATGAGCTTTTAAACAACCTGGCACTTCTCTCCACCATTCCCCTTCTCATTGATACACCATTCGCACCTTTAATCTCTTTATGTAGCAAAATGGAGGAACCACGGCCAGAACAATATATACTTCTCCACTTTGAACCAGAATATACGCTGCTCTTATGTATGGCAAAGAACACACTCAGAGATGGGTATGCATTACAATGGAAAATTCAAGCTAATTCACATTGGGTGCATCCGCCAGTAGCGGGAAACCACCAATTTCAACCATACTCCGGGGACCAGATAGCAGACCAGAATAATAACCCGGATTACAACCTTCTCATTAGTGAGCTAAAAGCTTTGTTTCTCAAATTAGATAACAACATGCCAGATTTTAATGTTGAACAGATCATCCTCTCAGGGCAATACACGCAACACTTATCCACCACCATTGAACATGAATTGTCCATTCCTGTTCAAACAATTACACAGGTTGAATTTGCATCCAGCTTAATGCAACATTTTTCCAGGGACGATATTGCCAGGTTTGCTCCCAACATTGGCCTCATCTCAGGGTTTGGTCAAAAGCCAAAACTGTTTAATTTCAACCCCAACAAGGTTCAATTCAGCCATTTCTATAAATACAAAGACAATCTTAAATCCATTATTATCTCCCTGGCTATTGTGCTCACAATCTTTTCCATAAGCTATATTTATCATATTCACCTTAAAGAAGATAAATTAAATCAAATTTACAGTAAAATGAATGAAATTGTAGTCAGAAATTTTCATCATATTCATGGCAAATTAACGCCTGCACAATATATCAGTTTATTTAAAGAGAAAATTCAATCCCTGAAATCTCTCAATATGGACACAGAATCAGCAACAAAGAAAAAGATAGTTGAAGCCTTAAATTCCATTAGCTCTCAAATCGCTGCATCATTAAATGTGCAGTTAAAAAGTTTCACAGCAGACCAGAGACATATTCGTCTGCAAGGAACAGCAGACTCTTTCCGCACAGTTGACCAGATTAAAACATCACTGGAAAACATTGATATGTTTAAGAAAGTAGAAATTAAAGGGGCCAAAACCGATACAAAAGGCCAGGTTGCTTTTACATTGCTTATAACAGGTGAGTAGCAATGACAGATATGCAAAGAAAAATAATCATCTTTTTTTTAGCTGGTGTGATAATGCTGATTGCCATCTGGCAGTGGGCTTTTATGCCGCTTATTAACTATCAAAAGAAACTGGACCAGAGTATTGCCAGCAATACCAGACGGCTTGAGCAGCTTTTAACTTATGAGCAGCAATTAAATCACCTTTTAGCAACAACCATGAACAGCCAGCCAGCCCGAAAAAATCCACCTGCAAATTTTACCCTTTTTTCCTATTTAGATAACCTGGCAACGAGAAACAACCTTAAACAAAATATAGATTTTTTGCGTCCTTCAAACAAACAACTCAGTGATGAAGTATCCTTAGAAATTGTTGACTTGAGATTAAAAGCAGTACGCCTGGGCAAATTAATGCCATTTCTGGCCAAAATTGAATCATCTGAATTTGCAATTTCCATAGACAGGCTTACAATTAGGACAGAAAAAGAACCAGGGCTGCTGGATGTAGATTTAACATGTTCTATAGTGCGCAAAGGACAATAAGATGTCTAAATTTAAAATCATCTCACTCTATATTTTGCTAGGGCTATTTACGTTATGTCTTACTATAATTATCACTTTTCCATTGCATGGGCTGGAACAAATAATCTCACAGTCTTTATCTCGCAAAACAGGTTTACAGATTTACCTGACAGGACTAAAGCTTGAAATGCCTGCTGGACTTAAGACTAAAAATTTAACTATCCAGCCACTACACTATAATCCAGTCATCTTATCTCAGGTTCAACTCAAACTGCATCCCCTATCTTTTTTCTCAGGTCAAACAGAATTGGACATGGAGGCAAAGTTATGGGAGGGATTACTTTTTTTTAATACCTGCACCAATGGAATCAAAAATTGGTCAACAATGCATATAAGCTTGAATTTTAATAACCTACAGCTTGCCCATATCAAACCATACTTAAATATTGCATCTTATATTAAATCCCTTCAGGCCTTGCTAAGTGGTGACCTTGATCTTACTATTCCAGCCCAATTTAATCCTCAAAAAATCAATGGGCATGGTAAGTTCGATCTTCAAAAGGGTTCTACACGATTTGACACAATACTTTTTAAAAACATTAGCTTACATAACATACAGGCTAATATTCAATTTGCTGTTCAAAATGGTCATTTAGAAATCAAACAGGGAAATATAAAAGCTGATGGTATTACAGGGAAAATATCTGGCACTCTTACTTTCAAGAAAAGGCTGCCATCATCATTATTGAACTTGAAAATTTCAGCTAATGTAAATGCTAATACAAAAGGATTTCCTGATCAAATAAAACCTTTTCTAAAAAAGAAAAATTTTCAGATTAAACTAAAAGGGACCATTGCTTTTCCCAAAATTTCAGGATGAGTCGAAATAAAGGGACAGGAGGATAGAGACAGGAAAAAAGTCTTTTCTGGCCAGGACCAAACGATATACAACCGTTGTAACTGTTGTAAGTGTAAGTAAAAAATCAGGGAGAGGAGAAAAGAAATATTAAATCAAACTGAGCCAGCTACAAAAACAAGTTCATCCGGACAAAGATAGGCTAAGAAAGGCAAGAATAGTTGTAACAACTTGACTTTATTTCCTGTTCGCCAGTCTCAGAAGGTGTAATTTGCAGGTTTTGACTTTATGCAGGCGACTATTAACTATGGCGTCTGCCTGAATGAATAAATATCTTCAAAACCTGATATCTTATGTGGCTGTCGGTCTTTCTCTATCTTTAATTTATCTTTAAAGCGTTGAAACTGTTCTTTGACAAACTGACTGCTGCCCAAAAATACTCCCTCTGTCAGATATCTTGTTCTGTACAACAAACGATCTGCCGTGGTAAACTTAAATTTCTTTTTGCGTTCCTTTGCAACTGTTTCTTCAT
>CAJXJU010000252.1 GCA_913055195.1 uncultured Desulfohalobiaceae bacterium
GATATTCGGATTTCGAATTTCTCAACTTTCGGAACTCCGAAAGTTGAGTTAAGGAGTTATAAAAAATGGTTAAAAGCATGACAGGATTTGGCCAGGCTCAGATGCAAACTGAAAAATGGGCCATTTTCTGGGAGATAAAAAGCATAAATAGCCGCTTTCTGGATCTGAAGTGGAAAATTCCACACTCCTTAAATGCATTGCAATCTGACTGGGAAAAGGTTGTCAGGAATTACGCCATAAGGGGAAGAGTTGAATTATATTTAAACATGCAAATTTTAGATCCCTCTCTTCTGGGCCTGAACTTTGATCAGACCACTGCTTCTGCCATGCTTACCCAGTTAGCCAGCTTTGCAAAGGAGACAAACGCTCAATTTTGCCCGGATTTAAATAGATTTTTAAATTTATCCAGTTTATGGCGAGATCAAGGCGGCGAAATCGATCCCGCCCTGAAACATGACCTTCTCAAAACTCTGGAAAATGCGCTTATAGACTGGGATCAAAGTAAACAAAAAGAAGGCCTGGCTATGGCTGAAGATTTAAAAACACGCTTTAACAGGCTGGGTCAGCTTGTCCATAAACTTGAAGAACTGGCTGCTAACAATGCAGAAAAACGCTATGCTGATCTCAAAGAGCGGGTAAACAAACTTCTCCAGGAATACTCTGTGCAGGTAGATGAATCCAGGATGCTCCAGGAACTTGCCTTGCTGGCAGATCGCCTGGATGTATCTGAAGAACTTACCCGCCTTAAAAGTCACCTCAAAAGTATGCAGGACATGATTGACAGAGCCGGAGAAATTGGCCGTAAACTGGATTTTATGCTCCAGGAAACATTCAGGGAAATAAATACTTGCAGCAACAAATGTCACAATGTAGAAATGAACCATATTGCTGTTGAGTTTAAAACCGAGCTGGAAAAATGTCGCGAACAGGCGCAAAATCTGGAATAGGCAGGCTAATTCCAGAGGCAATTATATCCTGGCCTTTAGCCTTTTGCCTTTAGCCTTTATTTAACGTATGACCAGACACAAACAAAAACTTATCAATATAGGTTTTGGCAATTATGTAGTGAAGTCCCGGGTTGTGGCCATTGTCAATCCCACATCCTCTCCCATGCGCAGGATGCGGGAAGATGCACGGGATGACCACCGCCTTATTGATGCCACACAGGGTCGCAAAACCAGATCAATTATCATTGCCGACTCCAACCATATTATTCTTTCGGCTGTGCAGCCGGAAACCATTGCCCAGCGTCTGGAACAGGAAGAAGATGAAAATGAAACATAATAATGAAACCAGCGATAGCGATGGCCTGCTTCTGGTCATCAGCGCGCCATCAGGCACAGGAAAAAGTACACTTATTTCCATGCTGAAAAAAGATTTTCCTGATTTTAAATTCTCTGTCTCTTATACCACTCGCAGTCCTCGTCCAGGTGAAGTACATGGCCAGGATTATTTTTTTGTCTCTAAAGATGAATTTTTACGTTTAAAAGAAAAAAATTTCTTTGCTGAATATGCACTGGTACATAATCATTATTATGGCACGCCCAGAGAAACAACTTTAAAGGCTCTTGAGCAGGGGCAAAATCTTATTTTTGATATAGATGTCCAGGGAGCAATGCAGTTAAAACAAAACATGGGACTGGGTTGCTATGTCTTTATTTTCCCCCCATCTTTTAAAGCCCTGGAAGAGCGATTATTAAAACGTGGCACGGATGATCCAGAAACAATTGCCAGGAGACTTGAAAACGCCAAAAATGAAATCAACCAGAGTCATTTTTTTGATTACTGGCTTGTAAATGACGATTTGCACCAGGCCTACTCAGAACTTCGCTCCATTGTCGTAGCTGAAAAGCTAAGGCCGTGTTTTATGCGTAAGCGCATTTCAGTAATCAATAACCAGGACTTCTAACCCTAACTTTCAAAAATGGCAGAACTTATAGTAGCACTGGATTTCAACAAACAGAGCCATGCCCTATCCCTGGCCAGACAACTCCAGAAGGAAGTAAAATGGGTAAAAGTGGGTCTGGAGCTCTATACACGCTATGGTCCGCAAGTAGTAACAGAGCTAAAGACTTTAGGCTTTAAGATTTTTCTGGACCTTAAATTCCTGGATATTCCCAATACAGTACAGGGAGCTGTGTGCAGTGCAACTGCCCTTGGCATAGACATGCTCACTGTCCATCTCCTGGGCGGAGGAGCAATGATCAGGGCTGCGCTAAAGGGCAGGGAGCAAGGTTCTGAGACTTCTCACAACTTCACAACTTCTCAACTTCCTCTTATCCTGGGGGTAACTATACTCACCAGCCTGGGAAAGGAAGATTTACCCTGGCCTGAAACCAGAGAAATTTCCAGGGTAGTTCTGGACCTGGCCCAAAAAGGCCAGGCCTGGGGGGTGGATGGAGTAGTCTGTTCAGGACAGGAACTTGCTCTTTTAAAGACACAACTTAAACCTGATTTCTATTATTTGACTCCTGGTATCCGCCTGGAGCAAAAAAATGATGATCAGAAAAGAACCATCTCTCCTGGTGAAGCAGTTAAGCTGGGAGCCAATTTTCTGGTAGTTGGCCGGCCCATTACCCGGGCCAGAGATCCGCGAAGCGCGGCCAGATTGTTTCAACAGCAAATTCACCAACACTAACATTCACACAAAAGCCAAGGAGTTGAAATAATGCCTAACAAACCAGGTACCCATACACAATCAACACCAGCTATGGATACTGAACAACAGCAGGCCAAAATCAAAGGCGTCTTTTCCACTCAGAGCGTAATCAAGATAGGAACCGGCACTACCCAGCGCAAAAAAATCCAGAAAAGTTACTGGTTTGCCAAGGAGCTGGGAAATAATCAGGTGGAAATCCAGCCGCTTAATGTTAATTACGTCCCTTCAGGCCCTAAAAAAGTAATCCCCAAAGATGAATTTCTGGAAAAATTTGCTCCAGAGCCTGAATTCTATACTTATACGGTCTATCCCAAGATGCGGGAACTGGAAAAGACCATTGCCAGGGCGGACAGACACAGAAAAAGAGGCGAAACATACAGTGCCGAGATGGAATATAACAATGCCCTGAAAATTGATATTGACAGTATCAGGGCTAATTTTGGCCTGGGCCTGACCTATATGGATAGAGGCGAAAAGGAAAAGGCCAAAGATATTTTTGAGCGATTGGTGAAGCTGGACGCTGCCTTTGAAGAGGAACACAAACACCTGTTTAATGAATTTGGCATTGGCCTGCGCAAACAAAAGATGTATGAAGAGGCTGTTGAGTATTATAAACGCGCCCTGGAACTAACAGAAAACGATGAAAACCTTTTGTTCAATGTTGCCAGGGCCTACTTTGGCCTGCAAAAATATGATAAGTGCGCTGAATATCTCAAAAAAGCCCTTGAAATTAATCCAGACTTTGAAGAGGCCAGGCAATTTCTTGAATATCTGGAGAAAAAGAAATTGATATAAAAGAGTCGCCTGCAAAAAGTAAATTTTTCCGTGCGGGGACAGGCGAACGGGCGTT
>CAJXJU010000253.1 GCA_913055195.1 uncultured Desulfohalobiaceae bacterium
CGATATTCGGATTTCGAATTTCTCAACTTTCGGAACTCCGAAAGTTGAGTTAAGGTGCGACAGCCCTGTAAAGCTCATGAATTCAGGTTGCTTTTTCATGGCTGAATGATTAAAAAACAGGAAAAATTAGGAGAAAATCTCACATCATGGAAAACGTAATTTGCAGAGATTACATGATACCTCGAAAAATCCAGAAAAATGAACCACACAATTTTAAGTAGCCAGTCAGAATGCCTGAAGAGCTTTTAACCATTAAAGAGATAGCCCAGCGGCTAAATGTGCCTGAAAGTAATATCAGGTACTATCGTGATAAATTCGAGCGGTTTTTGCCTTATGTTGGCGAAGGCCGTAAACGGAGATATAAACCAGAGGCTCTGGAAATCTTTGCTTTCATTGTAAATGAGTTTGCTCAAAATAAAAGTAGTGAAGAAGTGGAAAAAATTCTGGCTCAGAAATTCTCCCAAAACCCTCAGATTTCGTTTGAAGAAAATGAAAACATTTCCCCGAAACTGTTCAGGGACAACCATTCCCCTTCCCCTATTGATAAACCAGAAAACTTTTTACAGGAACTTGCCCGCTCCCAATCCAGGACGCTGGAAAAAATGGCCGAAGCCATTAATCAGGGTCAGCAATTGCGAGCGCATGTTTCAGTACTGGAGCAGGGATATAAAAAAGTAAAAAAAGCCTTATGGCTCCTCTGGCAGGAACAGAAAAAACAGCCAACCATTTCTGATAGCAGACAAATAAACGACGTATGGGAAAGGCTTGAAGAACTGGAAAGCAAGGTTCAGTCTATTTTAGAACGCCAGCAAAAGCTCGAAGAAAAGATGGGCCAGGAACTCGAAAGTTTAAAAGAAAGCATGAGCAAATGTGAGTTCTGGACCAAACGATTGATGCTTCAATTCCCACCAAAAGAATAATCAAATGCTTTGCGCAGGGTATGGTGTGTAAGTTCTGGTAAAGGTTCCACTTCAGCCAGAACATTAACTCGTCCGTATTTTTCTATGGACTCTTTATTTCCACTATTTTGAGGGCCATTTAAGACAACCCCTAATATTTCAAGCCCGGCCTGGCGAAGTTTGTCAACAGTAAGTAAGGTATGATTGATAGTGCCCAGAGTGCTTCTGGCCACAATAAGCACAGGAAGAGATAGTTTCTTCATAAGATCAAGCATAAAATGCTTTTCATTGATGGGAACCATGACCCCGCCTGCGCCTTCAACAATAAGGGATCCCTTGCATTCTGGCAAACAAATGTCATTCAAATCAATACATACACCATCCAGTCTGGCAGCAAGATGGGGAGACAGCGGCGCTCTAAGCTTATAAGTTTCTGGCAGGAAGTATTTATTATCCAGCCCTGTTATTTTTTGAATTTTATGAGCATCGGTAGGTTCTTCGGTCCCGCTTTGAATGGGCTTCCAATACCTGGCGCCCAGGCCCAGAACAAGAAGGGCAGAAATAATAGTTTTGCCCACATCAGTATCTGTGCCAGTAACAAAAATCTTTTCAGGAAACTCAAACATTGGCAATCACACTATAAATAGCGCTGGTCAATTTATTAAACTCGTCTGGACAAATGATATACGGTGGCATAATATAAACAAGATTTAAAAACGGCCTGATCCATACGCCCAGACGAACAAATTCCTTTTGCAAAAAAGCCACATCCACATTGTTTTTTAGCTCAACAACGCCAATGCCACCCAGAACGCGAACATCCCTGACAGCCGGCAAGTTCTGGCAAGGGGCCAGCTCCGTTGTAAGTTGCTTCTCTATATTTTTAATCTTATCCTGCCAGGTACCGTTCTTGTTATCCAGCAAAAGATTAATGCTCGCCCTGGCCACTGAGCAGGCCAGGGGATTGGCCATAAATGTCGGGCCGTGCATAAAAACGCCAGGAGCACCAGCGGAAATAGTCTCAGCCACTTCATTTGTACATAAAGTAGCAGCCAATGTCATATATCCGCCAGTCAGGGCCTTGCCCAGGCACATGATATCCGGGCAAATAGATGCGTATTCACACGCAAATAATTTGCCTGTGCGGCCAAAACCAGTGGCAATTTCATCAGCAATTAAAAGCACCTGATAGTAATCGCACAACTGCCTGACCTGGCGCAAAAACTCAGGGGCATAAAACCACATACCTCCGGCGCCCTGAACAATAGGCTCTAAAATAACAGCAGCAATCTCCTGGTGATGCTTTTCTAAAATTTCTCTAAGCGGTGTAATGTATTTGTCATCCCAGGGTTGCGTAAAACCACATTCAGGAGATGGCGCAAAAAAATTTTGAGGCAGAAAACGGGCAAATAATTTATGCATGCCAGTTATGGGGTCGCAAACAGACATAGCCCCAAAAGTGTCGCCATGATATCCTCTGGCCAGGCTTAAAAACTTAGCTTTCTGCGTCTTGCCCCTGGCCTGCCAGTATTGAAGGGCCATTTTCAGGGCAACTTCTACAGAAACCGAGCCTGAGTCGGAAAAAAAAACTTTTTGCAAAGGACCGGGAGTAATCTGGATAAGTAACCTGGCGAGCTCAATGGCAGGCTCATGGGTCAGTCCTCCAAACATGACATGGGACATTTTTTTTAACTGCGTATTTATGGCCCCATTTAACACAGGATGGTTATAGCCGTGAATCACTGCCCACCAGGAGGCCATGCCATCAATAAGCTCCTGGCCATTTGCAAGCTTTATGCGCACACCAGAAGCACTGACCACCGGATAAACAGGCAGGGGGGCTGAGATGGATGTGTAGGGATGCCAGATATGCTCGCGATCAAATTCCAGGTCTATTGCATTCATTTCAGAAAACCTAAATAAAAAACCCACCAGATGGTGGGTTGTAAGTCTTAATGGCGGAGGAGGAGAGATTCGAACTCCCGGACCCGGTTAAGGGCCAACGGTTTTCAAGACCGCCGCCTTCGACCACTCGGCCACTCCTCCGTTTTTCAAGAAAGAAGTTAAGAATTCAGGAAGTCAGGAAAATAGGTGGATCAGTAGTTACAAAGTTTGTATTTTCGCCTTTACGCTTATCTTTTCCATGCAACCTCAATATTCACCTGACTTCTCAACTTCTTATCTTCCCATCTTCTTCTTCACTGGCGGAGAGGGAGGGATTTGAACCCTCGATAGAGGTTTTAGCCCCTATACTCGCTTAGCAGGCGAGCGCCTTCAGCCAGCTCGGCCACCTCTCCATGCTCTATGAAGAAATTATTACTAACCAAAATAGTCTTTTCCGTCAACCAAAATTTTTTTACATTTCATCGGAAATGACTTATTTTGAACACCATCTATTGACATAAGTGGCAGTTATTGGTCACTTTATTACGAGGCAACAAAAAATTAATCAACAAACCCATTACAGAGTCGCCTGCGAAAAGTCGCAACCCGGAAAATACAGCTTGCGGGGACAGGCGAACAGGTAATAATTTCAAATAGTTACAACCGTCACAACGCTCGCTATCGCTGTTCGCCTGTCCCCG
>CAJXJU010000254.1 GCA_913055195.1 uncultured Desulfohalobiaceae bacterium
CACTTACCTGAGTCGCCTGCAAAAAGTAAGTCGACTTTTTGCAGGCGACACTTGCCTTAGCTATCACTTGATTCAGGAAATGTAAAATCTGAGTGTTTGGCTGATGATTCTTCCAGGTCAAGAATTTGCGTATCCAGATATTTCTGGACTTTGAATTGAGTAAGATTTTGCAATTTTCGGTAAATTTTAAAAATACGTTCACTTTCAGCGGTGATTATCTTCTGGTGGCGTTTGATACGTTCTATATTTTTAGCGCCGGTATTTGCAAGGAGCTGGGCTGAGTTAACTATAGCTGTGAGCGGTTGTGCCAGCTCGTGGCTGATGGCTCCGGACATGGCCAGGGCCGCATTAAGTCGGTTTTGAGTCTCTTCCATTGTGATGTTACGAAGTATCCAGATTATGGTTGTGTTTTGGTTTTGTTCATCAGGTATAATAATACAGGTTACATCCCATTGGTCACTGTCGAGCTCCAGAATAAAATTCTGGCTTAATTCCGTGGCCAGATGGCCTCCAATTTCAAAATCAGCAAGATAATCAGAAACGTGAGCCAGGATTTCAGGAACGAGCCTGAAAAGATTTTTTGTTTTTTTCTTTTTAAACAGTGATAGAAATGTATCCTGTGCGGCCTTGTTGGTAAAGAAAATGTCTCCTTTAAGGTTAGTGTGGATGAGAGGAAACGGCAACTTGAGAAGGATATTCTGGAGGATCTCCTGTTGATTGCGTAATTGATTTTTTAAAAGATTCAGTGAATTGAGGTCGTGGATCAACTGGATGGAGCCCAGAATTTTCCTTCTCTCTATTATGCGTATGGCAGTGACCTGATAATAGCCCTGAATGCGTGAACGAAAGGGCATAAACCCGGATATTTGAACGCCATCAGGGAAGGGTTCAATTCTTATATCCTGTTCGCTAAAAAGCTGGCGCAGACTGTCGTGATCAAGGTTTTCTAAAATCAGTTGACCCACCAGGGGACGCTGATCATAGTAAAAGGCAA
Organism: uncultured Desulfohalobiaceae bacterium; assembly: GCA_913055195.1. GTDB lineage: Bacteria > Desulfobacterota > Desulfovibrionia > Desulfovibrionales > Desulfonatronovibrionaceae > Desulfovulcanus. Next base: position 995 of record CAJXJU010000254.1, read on the forward strand.
AGCCAACTTCTTTTTTACCTAAAACATTTTCGGCCTTGACCTCTGTCAGTTGTTCACAATGTTTATTCCAATAAACTACACGTCCATGGGGATCAAAGATGATGGTAGCAAAGGGTAAGGTCTGGACAAGGTGGTTCAGAAAAGTCTTTTGGCCCTCTGCCTTTTGTTTGTGTACTGATTTGACCAGGAACAGAGTGTGCAGTAATTGGCCAGGAATATTTTCCACAATATCTATTTCTGGAGACAGATTCTGGCGCAGTTCTTGTTTGAGAGCGGGATCATGGTCGAGGTTGATGATGACGTTTATGTGATGGTGGGCCAACATCTCCTGCCAGCTGAAATATTGGGGGATGTTCAGACTCAGGGAATGTCCGTCAGTAATGGTGACGGCTATGAGATGGCCTGGATGTTTTTCCTTTTCTTTGTTTTTTAGAAAATTTTTGGCCATGGAGGCTACTTTTTTGCCTGGCCCAATCAAAGCAAAGTAAGAGTTCATCGCTAGTATTTATAGGTTAAACGATTAATCTTTTTGCGGCGCAAGTCTATTTCTACTTCCAGACGCAATTTTTCCTGCTGGAGAGCAAAAATTTTTTCAGGAAAAAATTTACCCTCCGCTGGATTTTCCTGGTTTCTCAATTCAATTATTTTTTGCATGCATTCTTTTTTTTGTTTTTCTAATTTTCTTATCTCTTCATTCAGAGCTTCAATCTCCCGACACAATGATTCGCCGTCGAGCTGGCTGGTCATTTTGCTCTCCTGCATTAGTTGCTAATGGTTGATTTTGCGGGTCTGGCAGATTTTGAAATATTTTCCAGAAATCTGGCCAGATAGCAGTGACACTGCCGGGATTAGCCAGACATATACCTCTGTAAATAAAAGAAATTAGAGCATAAGCTAATGTATAGTAAACATCAGGGCTATGCCAGGGGTCTTTTTGGTGAACTTTGCCGTGAAAAGATATTTCCAGACGAGCGGGGTAAACTTTGAAATCTAAATTTAAAAACTTTAGCAGGTCAAGGGCAAATTCAGCCTGCTCTGTGCTGGTAGGCATAAACAGGGTCGCGGGCCTTTTAGATGAAAGGAGCAGAGGTAGAGCCAGAGGGGCGAGTTCAGGGTAGTCGCTTATATCTATAAGGCATTCTTCAGGTTTATGGCCCGAGGTGGAAGTAATGTGAGTTGCTGAGGTCATAAGCTTAAGACCTGCCTGGGTAAGTAAATTATAAACAGCCGTAGCCAGAGGGCTTTCTTCAGGCCAATTGCCCAGGAGCGTTACCTTTCCGCCAGCAAAGACAGGGAGAGCTAGCAGATAACCACCAAGTAATGGATCCAGTTGCAATTGAAAATTTTCTGATGGTTCTGGACGACCCGGGTAAATGGTCAGAGTCTGGTCGCTTTGTACGGTTTTTATCTTCCAGCTTTGCATAAGCTTCTGGGTTTGTTTAAATTTGTAAGCACTGGTCATGGATGCCAGATTGATTTGTAAAGGACGACGATAGGTACATGCTGCCAGGCAAAGGGCAGGGACAAAATCGGGATCAATAGACTCTGGCAGGGTGATCTGGCCTGGAATTTGTCCGCTGGCCTCCAATCTGGCTGGAAGAGAGAAGCTCTGGGGGAAGGTAGAACTAAGTCTTGCTCCCAATTGGGGCAGGATGTCCTGAATAGGTTTTAAATTCAGGATCTTAAGGTTAGATGCACAGGTAAACTTGGTTACCCCGGCCTCCCCCAGGCTTAAGCAGAGCAAGAGGTAAAAATTGAATGCATCCTGGCCCACAAAAATGGATTTGTTGACGGAAGAAAGGGTTGCCGGATTGGAACTAAAAATTTTTTCTTTCCAGGTAAGTTTTGCTCCATACTGATTTAATGCCTTAATCAGCTCAATGAGTGAGTCGTTGATGGGGAAGTTGTTTATATTTATAGACCTGTCTGCAAGTGCTGCCAGAAAGGTGCATATTCTGGCTTGAAAAATATCTCCTGGGCCCTGTATATGGACATTGAGAGGATTTTTAGTAGGATATAGACAGAAAGGTTTTTCTGAGAATTTCTTTTTTTCAGCCTGGGCATAGCTTAGACTATTTAAAATAGTAAACAATTGGCGGTAAGTCCTCTGGTTTTCGCCTTTGAAATGGATTTTCCATAATGACCAGAGTTTTTTCTCCAGGCCAGAGTCAACTATACTTTTATTTTTCTCGCTCCTCTTGCCAGCAATTTTGCCCAGAAGAGTGATTCTTCTGTGGATCAAGGCGGTCAACTTTTGTTCAAGCTGTTCTAATTCTTCATTTAAGGTCAATTTTTTTTTGTTCATATTTTTGAGTTTGAGGTTCCACGTTCGAGCCCGGCCCGTAGGGGCACGTTGCAACGTGCCCCTACATAATGGGCACGTGGCACGTAAGCGACGTGCTCCGACATGGGCACGTAAGCGACGTGACCCGACATGGGCACGTAAGCGACGTGACCCGACA
>CAJXJU010000255.1 GCA_913055195.1 uncultured Desulfohalobiaceae bacterium
ATTCGAATTTGTTTCGGATTTCGGGTTTCGAATTTCGAATTTCTCAACTTTCGCAGCTCCGAAAGTTGAGTATATCTATCATGGCCTGATGGACATAACCATTGGTGGCCAGGATTTGACGATTTCCCGGTGTGTAAGGCTTGCCAGAAAATGTAGAAACTTTCCCTCCTGCCTCCTGCACCAGTAAAAGACCCGCGGCTGTATCCCACGGTTTCAAATTAAGTTCATAAAAGGCGTCATAGCGACCACAGGCCACATAGGCCAGATCAATGGCCGCCGAACCCGGGCGGCGTACCCCGCGCGAGCTGACCAGCACTTTTTTTAAATAATTCATTATCTCGTCAATGTCTTCCCGGACAGAGTATGGGAAGCCGGTAGCAACCAGGCTTTGTTCCAGTTCGGAAGTAGTTGAGACAGAAATTTTCTGATCCTTTAAAAAGGCCCCCTTGTTATGAGCGGCCCAGAACATTTCCTCCAGGATAGGCAAATGGACAAACCCCATGAGAACACTGTTTTCAGCCCACAGGGCAACTGAAATGGCAACAAATGGAATGCGGTGAGCGAAATTGGTTGTTCCATCCAGGGGATCAATGATCCATGTCAGGTTGCCCGGTTTTGTTTGATTTGCAGATTCTTCAGCCAGAAAAGTGGCCTGAGGCAGGATGTCTTTTAGAGAAGACTTGAGTTTATCTTCCACGGCCAGGTCAGTATCTGTAACCAGATCAATGCGGCCTTTATGTCTGATTTGTCTTGGCTTATCCCAGTTACGGATGATGATTTTTCCTGCTTCTAAAATAGCTTCTTTAGTTTGACTGATCAAATTTTGATCAATTGTAATTGCAGTCAAATTTTCCTCCTTTTTAAATGTTCAATATGATCTGAGTCGCCTGCAAAAAGTCGAAACTCGCAGATTACAGTTTGCGGGGACAGGCGAACGGCTAATGATTTCAAATAGTTACAACCGTCACAGTGCTCGCTGTCGCTGTTCGCCTGTCCCCGCACGGAAAAATTTACTTTTTGCAGGCGACTCTGAGCTGCAAGGATTTATTTTTATAGCCATACCTCAATGGGTTGCAAGATGAATGAAAAAATTTTGAATAATTTCATTTATATTATCAGGTTGTGGTTGCATATAATCAATTGATTTTGATAGATCAATATCATCATAATAACATAAGTATTGGCGAAATTTTTTCTGACTAAAATGATGTTGAAATAATGCATGAGATTGCTTTAAGAGAGTATCAAAATCTATACAGTATTGTAAAATAAAATATAAATCAACATAATTACTCCATTCTCTATCGTGAATTAATAAATATGATTTGATCGCTGCTAAGGATGATAGTGATGGCATGTTGATGATATTGCTCAGATTGATTGTAGCTGGTATTTGAAAAGGAAAATATACAAAATTGATCAGGACAGAATTGACATCAAGTAAGAGCCTTGACTGACCTTGATCTTGAATTATATTGATATTATATTGATCATGGTTGTTAATTATTTTTAAAATAGCAGTTTTATTGATAGGATAATGAGAATAAAGATGAATTGTAGATGGCCGTCTATGTTGAAGATATAATGAAAGCGCTGTACTGTTGGATAGATGGAATAATCTGGAAAATTTTCGTAATAAAGGTAAAATTTTTGTTTGTTGTGTTGAGAATATTGATGCTGGTATCTGTCGGGGCAATAAAGTAATAATTGAGCTGTAGTTGTTTTTTAACTTTGGGGGAGCAAGGTGTGGTAAATGATGAATAAAATATATATTGAAAAAATTCATTGTAATATAGTCGAGCCTGTGTTCAGGATGTCTGATCAGTTGCCAGTATCTTCGAGCAACTTCTTCTTTGCCGAGCTTAGAAATTAATTTTTTGAAATCATCAAAATTGCCATGCAGGATAATTGCTTCCAGGATTGCAAGTTCAGGATGTAGTCCGGGATTTGTTTGAATGTAATTATGCTTTGCTTTTTTGAGCAATTTATTTTTGAACAATTTGTTATTGATGGAAGTATAATTGTGTTCTTTGGAATCTGTGTCCTGTTGAGTAGAGTTAATGAATGATATGAGAATAATACCTGCAACTACCCCTAATGAATTTGCAATTGCATCGTAAAAGTCACCTGTCCTATTGATTAAGAGTAAATTTTGCAATATCTCCAGACATATTCCTAATTCTGTCAGAAAGAGAAAAACAGTAATACGTTTTAATCTGAATTGCTGCCATGGAAAAAATGATGACAACAGAAAATAGGCTAAGAAATGCTGGTATTTATCCCTGGGAATGGAAAGGATATGCAAGCCTTGATATGGTGGCAATAAGCTTAAGAGAATAGTTATAATTAGATAACAAAACCAGAATATTGTTTGAAGTTGTGAATAACGCATGATGAGTTTCTTTGTTTTTAATATTTTTGAATAATTCAGGCAAAATACCAGTAAGAAAGGGCCATAAGCATAAGGCTTCCTATTCTCAAACCCTGATTATATAAAATTAGCCTTAGTGCCAGAGCAGGTTTGTAAATGCCAGCATAATACGGGAATTGATGACGAAGGGCGCGCATGGGCGAAGAAAGAATGTTGCCGACAATTAAGGCCAGGATTACTTCCTTGATCATTAAAGAGCCACTGTCTAACAGAGCGCCTGCTGCTGCCAGGCCAGCAGTAAATTCGGCAGCCAGTTGCAGGGCAACGATACTCAATGCCTGAGGAGGAAGCCAGGATAAAATAGTGATATAATCAGCCACGATTTTTTCCAGATATTGAAACGCGCCCAAACGGTGCAGGAAAAAGACAAGCACATAAATGGGCACGGTAAAGCTCAAAATTTTACGCATTCTTTTGCCAAATCTTTTCCAGGTTTTCAGCGCGATCTCTTTCAGGTTAAAGCCAGCCTCATCAGGAAGAGTGTAGCTCCGGCCAGATTTTTCAGGGACGGGCAAAAGTAGCCTGGCCAGAAAAACAATAAAGAAGGTGCGTAAAAAAGCGGAAGAGATGGTCAGGAAAAAATAGGGGATGGCTGCCTTTTTGATTAGTGGGGCAATAATAAAGAAGGTCGTGGGCAGGTGTAAAAAATATGTGGGCAGGGCGTTGAACAGATTGGAGAGAATAAGCTCTTTTTTGCTCAACCGTCCCTGCTCGTAACTTTCTGCCAGCATGGTGTTGGCTGTGACCCCTGAAAAAAAAGCAACGGAAAAACTGGCTCCAGAAATTTCCTTCAGATGGGCAAATTTTATTAAAGGATAAGCAAGCCTGGCAATGAACCTGGTCCAGTTCAGGGCTTCAATAAAGTTGCCAATGAAAACTCCCAGGGAGATAAAAAAACAGAGCCGAACCAGGGGCCAGACAAGGTTATGCCATAACTCCTGATAGTGCATTCGCTGACACCAGATTAGAGTCGCCTGCAAAAAGTCGAAACTCGCAATTTACAGCTAGCGGGGAC
>CAJXJU010000256.1 GCA_913055195.1 uncultured Desulfohalobiaceae bacterium
TGAGTCGCCTGCAAAAAGTAAATTTTTCCGTGCGGGGACAGGAGAACAGCGATAGCGAGCGTTGTGACCGGTTGTAACGATTTGAAATCATTATCCGTTCGCCTGTCCCCGCTAGCTGTAATTTGCGTGTTTCGACTTTTTGCAGGCGACTCTTGAAAGATGTTATTAAAGAAGGAGGAGTTATGAAAAAAATAGCCATTAATGGACTGGGCAGGATTGGGCGATTAATTTTGCGTCATTATTTATTAAACTCGCCTGAGAATATTAAAATTGTTGCTGCTAATGACCTGGTACCACCGGACGATATTGCCTATTTAATTCGTTATGATTCAGTCCATGGGGTAGCTCCTTTTACTGTTGACGTAGAGGGCGACCATCTTGTGCTTGGTTCAGAAAAGGTTGCGATTTTGAGCGAAAAAGATCCTGCAAATCTTCCCTGGAAAGCATTAGGTGTAGATATTGTACTGGAATGTACTGGCCTTTTTAGAAAAAGGCAAAATGTTGTCAGACATTTAGATGCTGGTGCGTCTAAAGTGATTATTAGTGCGCCTTCTGATGATGCTGATTTGACGGTTGTAATGGGCGTTAATGAAGGTTCGTATGATGCTCAGAAGCATCATATAATTTCATGTGCATCCTGTACCACCAATTCACTGGCTCCGGTAGTGAAGGTTTTAAATGATGTTTTTGGTGTTGAAAATCTTATGGTCACCACCATTCATGCTTATACATCCAGTCAGGCGATGGTTGACCGTCCTGCCAGAAAAAAACGCAGGGGACGAGCAGCAGCGGTTTCTCTTATTCCCACTACAACCGGGGCGGCTAAAGCAACTGGTCTTGTTATTCCTGAGTTGAAAGGAAAAATGAATGCCATTGCCATAAGGGTTCCTCTTCCAGATGGGGCGATAACTGATATTGTTGCCTATCTGAAAAAGGACGTTCGTGCAGAAGATGTTAATGAAGAACTTAAAAAGGCGGCATTGGGAAAACTAAAAGGTATTCTTGGATATACAGAGGAAGAAATTGTTTCTGCGGATATTATTGGCAGTTCTTATTCTGGTATTGTTGACGGGACTTCTACCATGGTGGTAGATAATAGAGTAGTGAAGTTACTTGTCTGGTATGATAACGAATATGGCTATGCTGGCAGAATGCTGGATTTAGCTAGCTATATTGCAGATAGATTATCGTCATAAACAGAGTGGCCTGCAAAAAGTAAATTTTTCCGTGCGGGGACAGGCGAACAGGCGTTGTGACGGTTGTAACCACTTGAAATCATTAGCCGTTCGCCTGTCCCCGCCAGCTGTAATTTACGGGTTTCGACTTTTTGCAGGCGACTCATTTATTTTCAATCCCCTGGTTCAGACTGCATCCATAAAGATTGTGTGCTGTGGTTTCGGATTTCGATATTCGAATTTCGGATTTCTCAACTTTCGGAACTCCGAAAGTTGAGTGAATTATTTATCTTTACGTTCAAGATTAAACTTTTTGATAAAATAATATACGCTTTGCCGTTTCAGGCCCAACCGTCTGGCTGTTTGATAGACATTGAATCCCGTGTCCTCAAGCACCTTTTCCAGCACTTTTTTTTCTATAGTTTCCCTGGCCTGCTGAAGGCCATTTTCTTCTGAAAAATTAAGGGTGATTTTGTGTAGCCCTTCTTTTTTTTGAAGGGTTTGCTCTGTATCCAGAAACAGGGCTGCCCTTTGAAGGCTTTGCAATAAGGTTTCAGAGGGCACAGGCTTGACAAGATAATCAAATGCTCCGTGCTTGATGGCCTGACGAACTGCTGTTTCATCATCCTGGCCGGTCAGGACAATAACCTTGTATTGCCCGCTTAACCTGGTGAGAAGCCGCAGACCCTGGTCAGGCGTGTTTTCAGCAGGAGGAAGGCCCAGGTCAAGCAGAAGGAGATGGTAATGGTTCTGTTTGAGCAGACCTGTGGCTTCATTGATGGTAGAGGCTTCATCAACAAGCGCAAGCTCTGGCCTGAGAAAGAGCAAAAGTTGTTTGCGCAGGGCAATATCGTCTTCCACTATGAGAAGTGATTTGTCCTTGAGCTTGTTCATCCCATGATTATTCTCCGGTCAATTGCTCTATTTTTTGAGCCAGATGCTGGACTTTTTTACTGTATGGGAACTCCCTGAGCAATTTTTCTGTTTCTTTACTGGCAGTTGTAATATCTCCGCTGCCCAGCAGGGCATAGACAAGATTAATCCTGCAGGCCAGATCAGATGGATTTTTTAAAATGGCTGTACGGAAATATTGCTCTGCCTGCCTGTATTTGCCCTGTTTCAGTGCCCTTACGCCAAGCCATTTTTTGACCAGAAAAGAATTTTTTCCCAGAAGTTTTTTTAACCTGGCAATGCCATTTTGAAAGCCCTTTTCGTCATTATTGCGAAACGCGTTCATGATCTCAATGTTAAGGGCTGATATTTTTTGATTTTTCTGGGCCTGGACCGTGAAATATTTTTCCAGCGCGCGGGTTGGTTTCTGTATGGTTTCTGGTTTTTTTGGGGGAGGTTTTTTTCTGGCCTATCTGAAAGGTGTGGGTGAAAAATTCTTTTTTTTCGTTTGTCTGCTTGATGCTGGCCGTGGCAGGCTTTTGTTTTTTCTTACTGGTGTTATCATATTCTTTTACACTATTATAATTGCCTGCTGGCAATTCTTTTTGTATCTGTCCTGATGTCCAGAAAAAACCAGCGTAAATTATTGCTCCAATTCCCACAATGGAAAAAATAATGCGCCACAACACCTGCCAGGGAGAGGGCATGATTCCGGTTGAGCGGGGAATGGGATGAGTTTTTTGGGCCTGCTGGCGCTTGAGTTGCTGTAAGCTGCGGTAAATGATGCTCATACAGGTTCAATGTTCAATGTTTCAGGTTGTCAGGATGGTAGGCGATAATAATTTTGTTTAAAATGATATTTGAGATTCTTGATAGTTGAGTCTTTAAATGATTTTGATCCTCATAATAATGACCAGTTCCCTGACAATTTCAGTATCATTTTTGCCTTTAAACAGCCAGCCCAGGAGAGGAATGCGTCCAAGTCCAGGGACTTCCGAATCAGATTTACTTGTAACTTTATCTATCAGGCCACCCAGAATAACAATATCATTGTTGTGAACTTTTACGTTTGTGCTGACGTTTTTTATTTCCACTTTTGGCAAAGTAATTTTGCCTCCGTTTGGAATAATTTCCTGAAGGGCCAGACTGTTTTGATCTACCTGGCTTTTAATGGGAAATATCTGCAGGTTTGCTTCCTGTTTGTTGTTAATAAAAGGTATGACTCCCAGCAAAATGCCGTCAAAGACCTCTGCTGTGTTGATAGTATATGTAACCTGACCAGAGTCTGTGTCTTCTTCTCTGGTAATTTCATCGACATAAGACTGGGATGTGCCTGATGTAAACATGGCTGGCTGGCCATGACGCGCCCT
>CAJXJU010000257.1 GCA_913055195.1 uncultured Desulfohalobiaceae bacterium
TGTAATGCATGTCAGAAAACGTGCTTTCTAAAATAGTTGTAATATCAGCAAGTTACGAACTCAGAAAGTTGAGATGCAGTAAAGTTTAATGTTCTAAATTCGATTTCGCAGGAAGGTAATTTATGCATTTGATAGGTTTTTTTTCCCTCTTGTTTACGCTGGTGGCCCTGATTGGGGGTGGGGTTTTTGGTTTTTTTGAAACATTAAAGTCAGATAACTACAGAAAAGAAAAAAAATTTTTATCCCTGGTCTGGATGGAACGAATTCAGACCATTTCTTTTTTTCTGATCACCATCAGTTCTTTCATCCTTTTCTGGGCGCTTGGAAAACGAGATTTTTCCTTTGCTTATGTCCACGATTATACTGATGAGTTTTTGCCCATGTTTTATGCCCTGACAGCCTTCTGGGCTGGTCAGGATGGCTCTTTTCTCTTCTGGTCATGGGTTTTATCCATTCTGGGGGCCGTTTTTATCTATTCGCCTGCCTACAGGGAACTGGATCAGAAAACAAAAGTTTTTTTCTGGGGATTTTATTTTCTGGTACAGGCCTTTTTTTTGCTTATGGTCACCGGCCCAAGCAATCCTTTTTTGAAACTTGAACCTGCACCTGCTACAGGTAGGGGGCTTAATCCCCTTCTCCAGAATCCAGGTATGATTTTTCACCCGCCACTTTTATTTTTAGGTTATGCTGGCTTTACCATTCCTGCCTGTCTGGCCTTTGCTGGCTGGATTACAGGTGATCAATTTTCCTGGATGAGGCAAACACGCAACTGGGTAATATTTGCCTGGATTGCGTTGAGTGCAGGTATTATTTTAGGAGCATGGTGGTCTTATATGGAGCTTGGCTGGGGTGGATACTGGGCCTGGGATCCAGTAGAAAACGCATCATTAATTCCCTGGTTGATAAGCACAGCCTACCTGCACACAGCAATAATCGGTCGTCAAAGAAGGTCACTGGCCAGGACAAATTTATTTTTCATGGCCTTAAGCCTTATAAGTTGCTTTTTTGGTACTTTTCTGGTGCGCAGCAATGTTATTGATTCCCTGCACTCCTTTGGAAGTAAAGGCATAGGAATGCCTCTTTTATGGTTAATGTTTCTTGCGCTTGGACTGACTTTTTTTCTTATGCTCACAGGAAAGGCAAAGAGCAGGGCCTTGGATGATCCTGTAAGCAAGTCAGGGTTGATACTTCTTTTTAGCTCGATTTTTATTATTTTGAGTCTGATTGTAGTGCTGGGTACTATGTGGCCTGTTATTTCCAGGCTGTGGACAAGTAATACAATGGGCCTGGATGCGGGATTTTATAATCGCGTTTGTTTGCCTTTGTTTGTTTTTATGTCGCTGCTACTTTGTTTTTGTCCCTGGTTGAAATGGAAAAAAGGAGTTGCTGATAATAAATATTTTCTACTGGTAGTAAGTATTTTTTTTCTAAGTCTTATTGTTTTATGGTCTGGAGGAGTTAAACAGATTTTACCGCTTCTGGGTGCTGGTTCCGCCATAACTATTTGTTTATCTATTGTGCTTCTTTTTGTCCGGTTTAAATCTTTAAGACGACAAAGGATATATTGGGGGATTTATGGTGTGCACCTGGGCATTGCCCTGATAGTATTGGGCGTTGCATTTTCTGGTCCTTACAAACAGGAAAAAGAGGCTATATTAACTTTGAACAAAAAGATTTCTATAAAGAATTATGAGGTAAGATACATTGATTTTCAGGAGAAAATCACTCCAGGCATAGCCATTTATGAGGCCAGGTTAGAAGTATATAAAAATGGACAGAAGATAGGAGACTTATTTCCTCAGAAGAGAATGTACCGTAAGTTTGATCAACCCTTTGCTGAAGTTTCTGTGCTGCCTTCACCTGGCGATGAAATTTACGCTACCCTTCTTGGATTTGATGAGAATAAGACCATTAGCCTGAAAATTAGTGTTAATCCGCTGGTGAACTGGATCTGGATTGGCGGAACAGTTCTTTGTCTTTTTGGATTTCTAGCAATGCGGGTCTCAGGACAGGGCGTTGATGAACAGGTTGCTTGAACTTAAAAATGTGGCTCATTTTTTTGGTCAGAGATTGATTTTCAAGGATATAAATTTGAAGATCAACTCTGGCCAGATTTATATACTGGCTGGTCCTAATGGCGCTGGCAAATCAACTTTGCTTAAAATTATGGCTGAGATCATAGCGCCCAGCCAGGGTAAAGTGAACCTTGCGCTTGCCAGGGACAGGATTGCTTACTTAGGTCATCAGACTTTCATTTATTCTTCTCTTTCAGCCCTTGGCAATCTTAATTTCTGGAATTCTCTTTATGGCTTAGGGCTTGGTGAGGATGAACTTATTCAGATTTTAAATCGTGTCGGCCTGAAAACTTTTGTCTATGAGAAAGCTGGTAATTTTTCACGTGGCATGGCTCAACGCTTAAGTCTTGCCAGGGTGATAATGCTAAAGCCCGGGCTATTGTTTCTGGATGAGCCGGGCACCGGTCTGGATAAAGATTCGCGAGGCCAGTTGATTTCAGAGATTACCGCTGCTCGAAAACGTGGTGCCGGAATCGTCTGGATAACGCATGACAGGGAAGATTTCTCCTTTGCTGATCATATCTTTTTTCTTCAAGGTAAAAAGATTATCTTTTCGGGCTCTGGCAAGGAATTTTCTTTAGCGAAAGCAGCGGCAGCAGAGGAAGCGGAGGGGAAAAGTGCTTTTTAAAACCTTTGCTCTTGTCCGCAAAGACCTGCAACTTATTTTTCTGGGTGGGGGAGGTCTTGTACAGGCTATCCTTTTGGGACTGTTACTTATTTTTGTTTTTAGCTTAGCCACTCCCGTGGGCGAAAAGGTTTTGCCCCAGGCAGCAGCAGCCATATTCTGGTTAGCTTCCAGTTTTGCCCTTATTCTTGTATTTAATAGCCTGTATTCTCTGGAAGAGGAGAATCTCTCACGCATAGGTTTGATTTTAGCTCCAATTCCGGTTCAGTCAATCTGGATTGGAAAGGCTGTAGCTGGAGCTTTACTTTTGATCTTAGCTCAAATAATTTTTTTACCAGCAGTAATAGTGTTTTTAGGTCAGGAGAATTTTGTTTCCTGGCCGGAAGCTATGATGATGCTTTTAGGTGTGGATTGGGGTCTGGTTTGTGTTGGTTCTCTTTTAGGAGCTGTTTCCCAGGGCCATAATACCAGAGATTCCCTTTTAAGTATTATAGTTTTTCCTCTTCTTATTCCTCTTCTTCTGGGTGGAATTCGCCTGGGTGCTTTTTACCTGGGAGCAGATATGGAGGATCAGTCATCCTGGTTTGGCCTTATTTTTTCTTTTGATGCCCTGTTTACGGGCGCGGCACTTATTTTATTTCCTTTTATTTATACAGGAGATTAGATGAATAACTCAACTTTCGGAGTTCCGAAAGTTGAGAAATCCGAAATTCGAATATCGAAA
>CAJXJU010000258.1 GCA_913055195.1 uncultured Desulfohalobiaceae bacterium
TTCGCCTGTCCCCGCAAGCTGTAATTTGCGAATCTCGACTTTTTGCAGGCGACTCTTTTATTGATAAATTACTTTTTCCATATTTTTAATTTTTTGTTTTTCCATTGCTTCTTTGGTATAACAAATCTTACTACTTCAACTTTTTCTTGAGGATTTAGAGTTTCTATAGGATTGTTTATAATGTAAAGTTCAGGATTAGTTGCCGCATTAGCCACAACATATAACCAATACTGATTCTTAAATCTCTTTGCTTTAAACCACTCATTAGGTGTCAAAGCAACATTCCCGTCATTAGAACGTGCTTTAACTTCAATATATCTTATTTCATCTTTTCCTATTGATCGTATATCAAAACCAAGGTTTTCCATTGATACATCTTCAGGCATTCTTCCTTCTCTTTTTTCATATTCCATTGCGATTTGCATTCCTATTTTTTCAATCTCTTCATCTTCTATCATTCCATTTTGCTCTGGCACTACCCTAACAACTGTCAAAAGTTCTGGCATGGAAATAGATAAGCTCTGTTCTTTTATTATCTCCTCCTGTAAATCTTTTCTGGCTATCTCATATCTTCTCTTATTTTCTTCTTTATTTCTAATAGGCAATTCTGCCTTTTCTCCTCTAGCTTCACGCTCATATAACTCAATAAGCTCTTCGTCCAATTTTCCAATTAAATAATCAAGGGATTTTAGTCCATATTTTTTCTTTATCTCTGCCTGTCTATTTCTTTCTCTAGCAATTTCTTCTTTGTATTGTTCAACTAATTCTATTATAAAAGGCAAAATTTTGTCTTCATCGAATAATGCATTATTTAACGTATTTGAAGATTTATAAGGAACCATATCCCATAAAATAGATGGAGATATTTGCCTTTGCTTCTTTCCATTATCATAAATTGCCATAATTTTTCTGCCAGCAACTTCACCTTTTCCATCTTTTACCTCTCCTATATAAAACCAGATATAGCCATTTAGTTTTCCTGATGGATCATTAAAAATAGTGCCCTTTTTGACTTCTTCTGCAAATTTTTGTTCACACCACTTTAAAGTAGCTTCAAAAATAGGATGACCAAAAGAAATAAACTCTGCATCAGGTTTTTTAAACGCAATCTCTTTATCAAAGGTAATTTTTGGATAATTTTTTTTAATAATTCCATATCTATTTTTAAACTCAACCTGTTTTGCAATATCTTTTATTTCATAAGGAATAGAATCAATGCCTATAAAACCTGATTTCAATTCTCTAAATCTCCCACCTGCTTTTTTAAAAACCCTTTTAAAAAACTCCTCTACATATTCTGGAACCAACCTATATTCTCTTGCTCTGTGAGCCATTTCCTTTATGCGAGTATAATCAATAAACTTCGTTGCAAGACTTTCTCCTAAGGCTTCTTTTATTCTGGCAATATATTGATCATCTGGTTTTATATCAAGCTCCTTTAAAAGTTCATCCTTACTTTTTGCATTAGTGATCGCATCTAAAATAAGATGCTGCAAATTTTTCCCCTCAAATATTTCACCAATAATATCAAATACCCTGTCGCTTCCAAGTTTAGCCCTAATCTCCTCTAATTTATCAAAAAGTCTTGCAAGAACTTTCCCTTCCCTTGTATCTTCTGCCACAAGATTAAAGATATAAACATCTTTTTGCTGTCCGTATCTATGAATTCTTCCCATCCTTTGTTCAAGTCTATTAGGATTCCATGGAATATCGTAGTTTATCATAATATGACAAAACTGAAGATTTATTCCCTCTCCAGCAGCTTCTGTGGCAACCATAACTTGCGTTTCGTCTCTAAAGATTTTTTCTGCCTCTATTCTTTCATCTATACTCATGCCTCCATATATGGCATTTACTTTATATCCCCATGATCTTATCTTTTCTACCAGATACTCAAGGGTATCCTTTGATTCAGTAAATATGAGTATTTTTGAAGAACCATTTATTTCTTGTATTTTTTTAAATCCTTCTTCAATAGCTTTTCTAAGTTCTTTTATTTTTACCTCTTGTTCTCTATTTATTATTTGTTGGGCATTGCTTATAAGCAAATTCAAAGTTTCAATCTCTCTTTTAAGCTCTTCCAGATTACTAGCAACAGTAACAGCTTCCCATTCCTGTTCTCTTTTCCATCTCTCACTTTCCTCTATATCCTCTATTTCATCAAAATCAAAAGATATTTCTCTGGGCGTTTCATCTCCACTTAAAATTTTTTCAAGTCTTTTCTTTCTTCTTTGAAGAGATTTTAAAAGGGCATATGTGCTGGATGCCATTCTTCTTTGCAAAATCATCAAAGCAAAAGCAACGTTTCTCTTTTTATTCAATGTCAACGCTTTATTATACTGTTCTAAAACATAGCGAGAAACATCATTGTATAAATCTTTTTCTATATCAGACTCAGACAATTTAAATTTTATTGTCTTTGGAAATCTTCTGGTAAATATAGGACGACCTTCAAAATCTTTAAGGTCTTCTTTTAATCTTCTTATAAACAATGGATTATCTTTGTTTTTTAAAGACTCTTCCACCATCTCAGAAGAAGCAAAAAAACCTGGAACTAAGAGATCTAAAAACAATCTAAAATTTTCAGGATCACCTTTATGGGGAGTTGCAGTAAGAAAAATAAGATGATTTGATGTCCTTGATAATATCTCGCCCACCTTATATCTTTGAGTTTTAGTAATCTTATTTGCATAGCTATATGCAGACATTTTATGGGCTTCATCTACAATTACCAGATCCCAGGAAACTGAATTTAAACTAAATAAGATTTCTTCCTGTTTGATAAAGTCAAGAGAGGTAATTATTTGGTCATTTCTTTCCCATGGATTTTCTCCATAATGGGCATTGAATGTATATCTATCTAAAACTACAAAAGTCTCAGTAAATTTTTCTTTAAGTTCTCTTCTCCATTGGTCCTTTAGATGGCCGGGTACTACTATTAATATTCTTCTTGCAAGTCTTCTTAATTTTAGCTCTTTAATAATAAGACCAGACATGATGGTTTTACCTGCCCCTGGATCATCAGCAATCAAAAATCTAATGCGAGGCTGTTTTAAGACATATCCATAAACTGCTTCTATCTGAAAAGGGAGAGGATCAACTTTGGAAACATTCATCGCAAGAAGTGGATCAAATAGGGACGCATACTTAAAACGAGTTGCTTCTATCAGAAAAAATGTATTTTCTGGATCAGATGAAAAATCAATTTGAGAGTCTATTTGCTCTAATTTGTCTAATTCTTGCTTGTTTATTAATTGATTAACTGAATTTTTAGAATCAAGGGTATATCCAACAATGCGGATATATGAACCAATCTCTTCTATTTTTTCAACCTTAACATGCTCATTCCAGAAAGGTCCTTTGATG
>CAJXJU010000259.1 GCA_913055195.1 uncultured Desulfohalobiaceae bacterium
TGCGATAAGTCAATCCTGACAGCAGACGATTATCCCGCTACCAGCGGATGCACCCATTTTTGCAGGCATATTTTTATGCTGTTAATCATACTTGACAGCGCTTATGCGCATGAGCTTTTCCCATTTGTGAAATGACTCTAGGCGCCTGACTGTGCCGGTTTTACCTCGAATGACCAGAGAATGAGTTACAGCACCGTCTCCGGTATAACGCACGCCCTTTAAAAATGTTCCGCCAGATATACCTGTGGCCGCGAAAAAGACGTCTTCACTTTTGATCAGGGTATCAACTGTAAAGATCTGTTTCAGATCATATCCAAGTTCCAGCAGTGCCTTTTTTTCGTGTTCTTTTTGAGGATCAAGCTGGGCCAGGATTTGTCCGCCCACGGCCTTGATGGCACAGGCTGCCAGTACGCCTTCGGGGGTGCCTCCTGTACCCACCATTATATCAACATCAGAAAGGGGATCTACTGCCATGAGAGCGCCAGCAACATCGCCATCTGTATGCAACTGGATTCTTGCCCCGGCCTGGCGGATTTCCTGGATCAGATTTTTGTGCCTGGGTTTATCCAGGACAAAGACCACCAGGTCATCTACATCCTTACCCAGGGCCTTAGCTGCTTTTTTCAAGTTGTCTTCCACTGGAGCATTGATATCGACCACATCTCTGGCCTCAGCAGGAACAACCAGTTTTTTCATGTAATAACTTGGCCCTGGATCGTACATGGCACCGCTGGGAGCTACTCCAACTACTGAAATGGCATTGGGCCGGCCAAAGGCAAGGAGATTGGTTCCTTCTACAGGATCAACTGCCACATCAACTTCTGGCCCCTTGCCTGTACCCAGCTTTTCTCCATTATAAAGCATGGGAGCCTCGTCCTTTTCTCCCTCACCAATTATCACTTTGCCAGCAATGTCCACACTATTAAAGGACAGACGCATGGCATCCACAGCAGCCTGATCTCCTCCATTTTTATCTCCTTTTCCCAGCCACCGGGCAGAAGCCAGGGCTGCTGCTTCTGTAACGCGAACTAAGTCCAGGGCTAAATTTCTCTGTGGGGCTTCCATTATATCCTCTCCTTTATCCACTCAATTATCTGGTCTGGCGTGAAGCCATATTTTTGGGCCAGATCATGAGCCGGGGCAGACGCTCCAAATTGATCCATGCCAAAGACTGCTCCGTCCAGACCTACATATTTGTACCATATGTCTCCTCGCCCGGCCTCAATGGCAAATCTTTGCCGGACATTATTCGGCAAAAGAGCTTGTTTATATTCCTCATTTTGCTCATCAAAAAGTTCCATACACGGGACACTGATGACACGAATTTTTTTCGATGTTAAAGCCTTTGCGACTGATATAGCCAGGTGAACCTCTGAACCGCTGGCCATGAGAATAATTTCCGGGTCATGATCAGGTGGATCAAGTAATATATATGCCCCTCTTTTTATCCCATCTTTTATCTGTGGATACTCGTTTAGGTCCAGAACAGGTAAACCCTGCCGCGTAAACACCAGAACACTGGGACGTTTGTCCTGTTTTAAGGCCAGAGAAAAACAGAATTTACTTTCGTTGGCATCAGCAGGCCTGAAAACCAGGAGATTGGGGATAAGACGCAATGAGCTAATATGTTCCACAGGCTGATGAGTAGGGCCGTCTTCGCCAACATAAAATGAGTCGTGAGTAAAAATATGCAAGACTGGAAGTTTTTGCAGAGCTGACATACGAATGGCACTGCGTTCATAGTCGGAAAAGACCAGAAAAGTAGCTCCCAGGGGAATTATTCCGCCATGCAAAGCCAGGCCATTCAGGATTGCGCCCATGGGGAACTCTCTGACGCCAAATGGAAGATATCTTCCCTGTGGGTTGGTGTTGTTATTAAAGATACCCACTGTTTCTCTGAAATGAACAGTCTGGTTTGATGGATCAAGATCGGCTGAGCCACCCATGAGGTTGGGGAGCTGGTCTATGAGTTTGTTAAGGCATTGACCAAAGGCCTTGCGTGTAGCCAGGGGCTTTGCCGGATCAAATTCAGGCCAGGAAAGGGAGATGTCTTCAGGCGGAGTGTGGATAAATCGCCAGAACCTGGCAACTTCACTGTTTTCGCTTAAAATAGTGTTTAGTGTTTTGTGCCATTGTTTTGCCTGTCCACGCAAGTCCGGGAAACGGCTTCGGAAATGGTCAAGAATTTCATCTGGCAGGTAAAATTCCCTGTCCGTTGGCAGTCCGAGTTTTTCTTTGGTAGCCTTGATCTCTTCAGGTGAGAATGGAGAGCCATGAGTAGCTTCACTGCCTTCCAGATGGGCGCTGCCTCTGGCCATTGTAGTGTGGCCTATAATCAGGCTGGGTCTGTTTTTTTCTTCTCTGGCCCGCTTGATGGCCATGCGGATTTGCTCGTGATCATGTCCGTCAATTTCAATAACCTGCCAGCAAAAACCCTCAAAAATTTTTTTGTAGTCGGAAACGTCGCACCTGGAAGTTGGGCCGCTCAGTTGTATCTTATTGCTGTCATAAAAGACGATGAGTTTATTTAAAGACCAATGTCCGGCCAGAGCAGCACTACCAAGGGCAATGGGTTCTTGCAGATCTCCGTCTGAGGCCAGGACATAGGTGTAGTGATCACAGATATTTTCGCCAAGTTTGGCCCGCAAAAAAGACTCCGCAACCGCCATACCTACTGCCATGGCAAATCCCTGTCCAAGCGGCCCGGTCGTGGCTTCCACTCCAGGAGTGAGGTCGTGCCAATCACCTGAAGGGTCAGGTGTTCGGTGAAATTCAGGATGTCCTGGTGTGCGGCTGCCCAACTGACGGAAATTTTTCAGGTCATCCAGTTTTAAGAAGTCGCAGAAGGTAAGCAGACTGTACAGGAGCATGGACTCGTGTCCTGCGGAAAGGACAAAGCGGTCCCGATTAAACCAGCGTGGATTATCCGGATCGAAATTTAAAAATTCTTTGTACAAAATATAGGCAAAGTCAGCTGACGACATTGCCCCCCCAGGATGACCAGAGTTGGCCTTTCTGGTAGCATCCATAATCAGACCTTTGATAATGTTTACTGCTTTTTGATCTAGAGTACTCATTGCTTATTCAGGGTTAATGGTTAAAAATTTTTTGATATGGCCCAGTACAAACTGCCCCTGCTGTCAACCATAAAAATGGTTTTAGTCAAGTAAAAATTTATCAAGCACCTAAAACAGCCAGATAGTTTGGCCGATTAAGCCACGTCATAACGGTCTGTTTTAGGTGCTCGGCCAATCCGCCAATATACTAATAACTCAACTTTCGGAGTTCCGAAAGTTGAGAAATTCGAAATTCGAATATCGAAA
>CAJXJU010000260.1 GCA_913055195.1 uncultured Desulfohalobiaceae bacterium
ATTTCGGGTTTCGAATTTCGAATTTCTCAACTTTCGCAACTCCGAAAGTTGAGTTTAAACCTAAATCCTCTCTTTTTTTCGCTTGCTAAACTGTGCACTCTGTGGCTATAGCCGCCCTATTATGAGTAAAGATCTAATTATTGTTGAATCTCCGGCAAAGGTTAAGACCATAAAAAAATTCCTGGGTCAGGATTATCTGGTTGAAGCATCAGTGGGTCATGTACGCGATCTACCTGCCAGAAGCCTGGGCGTGGATGAAAAAAATAATTTCCAGCCCCAGTATGAAATTATTCCCGGCAAGAAAAAAATCGTCAATAAATTGCGTACCTCCGCTTCAAAGGCCAACCAGGTCTTCCTCGCTCCAGACCCGGACCGCGAAGGTGAGGCCATTGCCTGGCACATTGCTGAACTTATCAAAGATAAAAATCCCAATTATAATCGCATTCAATTCAATGAAATCACTGCCAGGGCCGTAAAAGAAGCCCTGAAACATCCCAGGCCCCTGAACGAGAACCTGTTTGACTCCCAGCAGGCCAGGCGTATTCTGGATCGGCTGGTCGGATATAAAATTTCTCCTATCTTATGGAAAAAGGTCAAAAGAGGTTTATCTGCCGGTCGGGTCCAATCTGTGGCCCTGCGCCTTATTGTGGATAGAGAAAGGGAGCGGCATAAATTTGTACCCGAAGAATACTGGCTCTTTAAAGCCAGATTAGGAGCCCCGGAGAACACAAAAACTCCAGAACAGCAAAAAAAAGAATTTGAAGCTGAACTATGGAAAATCAACCAGAAAAAGGCCCACATTCCTTCTGCCCAGAAAGCACAGGAACTTGAACAGGCAATTTCCAGCTCTTCTTTTACTGTGGCAGATGTTAGCGAAAAAGAAAGGAAAAAAGAACCCAAACCGCCTTTTATTACCTCCACCCTGCAACAGGAGGCCAGTACCAGACTAAATTTTTCAGCCAAAAAAACCATGACCATTGCCCAGAGGCTGTATGAAGGCATGGACCTGGGCAACATGGGTACCACAGCCCTTATTACCTATATGCGCACGGATTCCGTACGCATTGCCAGGGAGGCACAGGAAGCTGCCAGGGGTTGGATTCAGAAACACCTGGGCCAAAAATTCTGTCCGCCAAAGCCAAGAAATTTTAAAACCAAAGCTGCTGCCCAGGACGCTCACGAGGCCATCCGTCCGGTTGACCCCGCTCTTACCCCGGACATGGTCAAAGCCTATCTCCCGGCTGATCACTTTCGTCTCTACAGCATCATCTGGCAACGCTTCATGGCCTCGCAAATGGCCGCTGCAAGGTTCTGGGATACAGTGCTGACCATTAAGGCTGGAAATACCCTCTGGAGAGCAAGAGGCCAGAGGCAAATTTTCCCGGGCTTTTTAAAAATCTATGCCCAGGGCGAAAAACAGGCGGACAAGGAATTACCTGAACTGAAAAAAGGGCAGACCTTAAATCTTTTGAAGCTCTCCAAAGAACAAAAGTTTACCCAGCCTCCCCCCAGATTCACAGAGGCTTCTCTGGTGCGCAAACTTGAAGAATTGGGCATTGGCCGGCCTTCAACCTATGCTACCATAATTTCGACCCTGGCGGACAGAGAATATGTGACCAGAAAAGACAAACAGTTCATTCCCACAGAGCTTGGCAATGAAGTCTGTGACCTCCTTGTCAAACACTTTCCCGGACTCATGGATGTAAACTTTACTGCTGAAATGGAAAAAGACCTGGATACCATTGCCGAGGGAGAAAAGAATTGGGTCGATGTCTTGCAGAAGTTCGCCCAGGAATTTTACCCTACTCTGGAAAAAGCACAAAAAGAAATGGCTGTGCTCAAAGCAGGCAAAGAAACCGACATAAAATGCAGCAAATGCGGCCTGCCCATGCTTATTCGTTTTGGTCGCAACGGAGCCTTTCTGGCCTGTTCTGGTTATCCTGAATGTAAAAATACAGCTAATTTTACCCGTGATGAATCTGGTAAAATCCAGATTCTGCCTTCTGAACCTGTAGAATTGAAGAAAGTAGGAACCTGTCCCAGATGCGGTCGGGACCTGGTGGAAAAAAAAGCGCGCACAGGCAGCCGGTTCATTGCCTGCTCAGGGTATCCTGAATGCAATTATGCCAGGCCATTTTCCACCCATGTTCCCTGTCCTGTCCCTGATTGTCCAGGAGAATTGGTGGAAAAAAGCTCTCGCCGCGGAAAAATCTTTTACGGCTGCAATAGGTATCCTGATTGTGATTATGCTGTCTGGGATTATCCTGTAGCAAAAGAATGTCCTGAATGCGGCTCAAAAATTCTGGTCAAAAAAAACACCAGGGCCAGAGGCGAACATCTTGCCTGTCCGGCAAAAGGGTGTAAGTATTGGGAGAAGATAGATGAGGAAGATGAAAAGTTAAGAAGCCAGGTGGATAAAGATGAATGTACTTAGATGATTACGAAAAGATAATCAAAACCAGTGCTTCAGCCCGAAAATTTCTACTTAAATTTTGCTGGAAAAACTATCAGCGTTTTTGCCCGCGCTGTCGCTGTCGAAAACTATACAAACTGTCCACGGGCAAGCGGCGTTGCTCCAGATGTGGCTACACCTTTCACGATTTTAGCCGCAGATTTATCAATTATGGTCAGCTCTCTCCCCGGCAATGGTTGAGATTTTTAAAACTCTTTGAACTGGAGGTTGCAACAGATGTCATGTCCAGACAGCTCAATGTAAGCTATAATACAGTACGCAAGGCCCTGACAGTACTTCGCCTGGCTATTCTGGCCCATTCCCTTGATGGACCGCAAATCATTTCTTCCCTCTCACTGCTCTCTCTTCTGAAGAATAAACCGCCCCTTAATACAATCAGTCCTGTTCTGGGAATTTTAGAAAAGTCTGACCAGGTCTTTGTGGACTTTTTGCCAGATTTACCCCTGGAAACAGTTATCCATTTTAAACTCAATTTTCACCTGCAAACCAAAAATATCGGACACATTGTCTATTCAGACCGGTATAAGCAATACTTGAGCCTGCTCTTTTATGATGATGGAATTTCTACCCAATATGGGTTAAGACATAAAGGAAAGTCTCTGGCCATTGATGGGAACAAAAATTTCTGGGCTTTTGCCAAACCCAGGCTAAAACGGTTTAAAACCATGAACCCCAACCGTTTTTTACTCTATTTTAAAGAACTGGAGTTTCGCTATAATCATCGCAACGCAGATGTCTTAACTACTTTAGCCAGCTATCTGTGCGCCTTGATTCCTGATGACTCTAAAGCTAAGTAACTCAACTTTCGGAGTTCCGAAAGTTGAGAAATCCGAAATCCGAATATCGAAA
>CAJXJU010000261.1 GCA_913055195.1 uncultured Desulfohalobiaceae bacterium
AGGCTATTCTTTGTTGGCCTCTTCATCTTCTTTCTTTACTTCAAATATATCTACAAAAAGTTCCTCTACTTTTCTTTTGGCCTCGCTCTGAGTTACCCCAAGAGCATATGAAAGCTCCATGGAAATCAGGCCCATAGCTTGCTCTAAAAGTCTTCTTTCTCCAAATGATAATTCTTTATCCTTGCTAATCAGATAAAGCTCTTTTAGGACGTAGGCTACATCTTTTAAATCTTTACTCTTTAACTTCTCTGAATACTCACGGTAACGACGGTTCCAGTTCTGACCAGAATAACCTGTAAAATCTGAGCGATCTTTTAAAAACTCCAATATGCCTTCGCCTTCTTCCTTGTCATATACTGGCCTTAACCCCACGTTTTCAGCATTGGCAATAGGAACCATCAACGTCACGTTATTGCTTAAAATACGCACAATATATAATTGAGTCTTAACTCCTCCAATCTCCTGCTCTTCTATAGCTTCAACTTTTCCAACGCCCTGGGCGGGATAAACTACTAATTCACCAACAGAAAACACTTTCTTCCTCCAGGAAAGCAAATTTAAACTACCTATTTTCAAGCAGCAGAAGAGTTATACCCTAAAGCTGAAAATAAGTCTATGGTCAGGTTCTGAATTTTTTAACCTTGAATAACCCAACCATTCACGGGTGCATCCGCCAGTAGCGGGGAACCACCAATTTCAACCGTACTCCAGGGACAGGCGCAAGCGCCTGTCCCCACCACGCAAGTACTTTAGCTATAAGTCAATTCCGGCAGATAATGACTATCCCGCTACTGGCGGATGCACCCGAATAGAACTAAAATCTTCCCAATGCCTTTGTTGTGGGGCATGTGAGAGGATATGTCCATCTCAAGCTATTTTGACCAGCGAAGATGGATTTCGCGTCATGGTTGGGGGTAAGCTTGGCAGACACCCGCGACTTGCAACTGAACTGCCAGGAATATTTTCTGAGAAAGAGGTTTTGCATATCCTTGGCAAGGCCCTGACCCTGTACATGGAGCATTACTCCCGTGTAAAAAGGTTTGGCGATCTTTTTGATTTTTTACCAACACCAGAACTAACATCAACACTAACACCAAAAAAATGTGGCTAATTTTCCCTGTTATCAGTTTTATTTTGCTTGCGGCCCATAGTTTAAGAAGTGGAGACATGGGACTGTGTTTTGCCTGGCTTCTTTTGTGTTTTTTAATTTTTACCAGAAAAAGCTGGGTCAGATATGTCTGGTCTGCCACTCTGGTTGCAGGCTCCTTTGTCTGGCTGAAGACAGGAATTTATCTTCTTCAGTTCAGAATGGCTTTTGGTCTTCCCTGGCTCAGATTGGGCCTGATAATGTTCACTGTCCTTATTATTATGTTTGTTTCTATTTTTTTGGTTCTGGGCCGGAAAGGAAGGGCATTTTTTTCAAAAGAAAAACAAAAAGGGCCATTTCAGGGGGCAGCTTTTTTGCTCACCACCCTGGCCCTTGCCCTGGCTGAAACAAAGACCAGCTTCCCAATACTGCTTGCCAATCGTTTTGGTTTGAATATGGGATGGACAGAAATCTTTTTTTTGGCCCTGTATGCAGCCTGGATCACAGGAAAAATGCTTGAGCAGGGAGGTTCTATTGGGGTCAGGCCGCGTATATGGGCTTTGTTTTCCCTGGTTTTCTTCCTCCAGCTTTTTCTGGGTTTATTGGGGATAGAGCAAATGCTCATGACCGGCAAACTACATTTGCCTGTACCTGCCTTGATAGTGGCAGGACCAATTTATCGTGGCACTGGTTTTTTTATGATTATCCTTTTTAGTGTGACTGTACTTCTGGTAGGGCCGGCCTGGTGCAGCCACTTATGTTATATTGGGGCCTGGGATGATATGGCCAGCCGGAAGGTCAAAAAGATTCAGCATCTACCAAAATGGGCTAAATGGATACAATTCTTTAATTTAATTCTGGTGATCGCGGTTGCTTTGATAATGCGTATATGGGGAGTTCCCTGGACTCTGGCTTTGTTTTCAGCTTTTATTTTCGGGCTTGTGGGGCTCGGTGTTATGCTTCTTGTGTCCAGAAGAAAAGGACAAATGGTCCATTGCACAGCATATTGCCCTATGGGGCTGGTGAGCAATATTTTAGGCAGGATTTCGCCCTGGCGGATAAAGATTGATTCAAGGTGTGACAGATGTGGCAGGTGTGTGTCCGTGTGTCGGTATGGAGCTTTGAGTGATAAAGACTTGCAAAAGGGCAGGCCCAATTTATCGTGTACACTATGCGGTGACTGCCTTGAAGTCTGCAAAAAGAACTATATTCATCTAAAATTGCCAGGTCTTGAGTCTGACATGGCAAGGAAAGTTTTTGTCGTCATGATAGTGAGTCTGCATACGCTTTTTCTGGGCGTGGCCAGGATTTAATAACGAGGGGAGGTTATGCCTTGTTTGGGTGCACATATGTCCATCAGCGGTGGACTATATAAGGCCATACAACGCATCCAGAAGGTTGGAGGCACTGCCCTGCAGATATTTTCTAAAAATCAGAGACAGTGGCGTGTTCCATCTTTAACAGAAGAATCCATTCAGGCATTTAAAGAAGAATGGCAAAAGTGGGGCAGGTATCCTGTTGCAGTGCATACATCTTATCTCATTAATCTGGCAGCAAAAAATAAAGATATACTAAAGAAATCTATTTCTGCCTTTGCAGATGAATTAAAAAGGGCCGCGCTTCTTGGTATCCCTTTTGTGATTATCCATCCAGGCTCCCACGGTGGGGAAGGAGTAAAAACAGGACTGAAAAAAGTTGTTCAATCATTAGACCGCTCTTTGGAATTATCAGAAACAACAGAAGTAATGATTTTACTGGAAACAACAGCGGGTCAGGGAACGAATCTGGGAGCTAGTTTTGAAGAATTGGCCTTTATTCTGGAGAAGTCTAAATATCAGGAAAAGCTCGGTGTCTGTGTGGACACAGCCCATATTTTTGCCGCGGGCTATGATTTACGTACACCAACGGCCTATGCCCGGACTTTTGATTTGCTTGAAAAAAATATTGGTCTAAGCAGAGTGCGGTTTTTCCATCTCAATGATTCCAGAACAGCACTGGGTTCACGCAAGGACAGGCATGAGCATATCGGGCAGGGCCAGATTGGCCTGGCAGGATTTAAGCTTCTTTTAAATGATCCCCGTTTTCAGGATCATCCCATGGTTCTGGAAACCCCAAAAGGCAAGGATTTGCTGGAAGATATAGAAAACCTTAAGGTTCTTAATTCTCTTCTTGTTTTTTAACTCAACTTTCGGAGTTGCGGAAAGCACGTTTTCTTCCATGCTGGACAAAGGTTT
>CAJXJU010000262.1 GCA_913055195.1 uncultured Desulfohalobiaceae bacterium
AGCAAACAGCTTGTCTTGCCTGTTTGACGCGGGGCATGGAGGACAAAATATTTTTCTGCGTCTATTAAATCTAAAATTTCCTCTAAATCAAATCTCCTTAAAGGAGGCAAACAATAATGTTTTTCGCATCTGACAGGACCTGCTGTGTTGAAATATTTCATAGTTATTTCCTCTTTTTTGTTAAAAATTCAACTGAGTCGGTTGCAAAAAGTAAATTTTGTCGGGGACGGTGTCAATTCTTTACCTGTCTTTTTCCTCCTGTCCCTTTGTCTAAAATAAAAAACTCAACTTTCGAAAACCCCGAAAGTTGAGCTTTTTACATCCAGACAGGCCAGCTCATCTCCACTACAGGGAAAATAGCCTTCCACGCAAAGAAGTACTTAACGCAGCATCAACAACATCCAGAATTATTCCTTCTTATTTTTACCACCCTCTTCAGGGGCCTCTTTGGCTGTCTCAATATCAAGCAGCTCACTGATTTCTGAATGAATTGTTGTCAACAATGAAACATCATTTGAGATCACTGATCCAATTAGTTTGATATTATCAACTAAATTCCCGGCATTATAGCGCAGTCTGGCCAGACGTAAAGGCATATAAGCCATCTGAATTGCCTGGCCCACACCTGAACCTCCACCAGTTAAAGAGGACATCAATCCACCCATTAAACTGGTGTTTCCAGATTGCGATGGATTGGCCAGTTGTTGCAATTCAGAAGGCAGAGCAATCAATGACCTGGGAGCTTTGGCAATGGCAATTGTTGTCAAACACCCGGCCTCGAGCAGGAAATTCTTCACCGCGCCGCAGGCTTCAGCTACATTCTCCAGCACTTTCAATGCTTCTGGATCAGTAATTTCACCTTTATGCTCACTAATTTTGTCCAGTTCAGCCGATAAAATATTACTCTTTTCCTTCAATTCTTCTTTAAGCTGTTTCAGTTGAGCCTTTTTTTCCTTTAATGCTTCCTCTACTGCTTCAAGTGTTTTAAGCTTACCCACTGGTTTTTTCTTATTTTTAAGTCGGGTTTTATCCTTATTTAATCCAGAAATTTCATCATTCAGGGCCATTACTTTCTGATTTACTTCATTATACTCATCATAAGCTGCTCTTATATCCTGTCCATTGGGCAGAATATCAAAAAGCGCAGCCATCAATCCCTGATAAACATTGGAACCTGTTTGTTTCTTAAGAACACCCTTGCGTTTTAAAATACTATTTTTGTTTATGCACTTACCAGACTTTACTATATTAGCTGCATATTGCTTGACTGCACTTTTTATTTCTTCCAGAGATGGATGTTCTTTTTTTATAATCCGAAGCTTCTTTTTACCATGAGGTAAAATAATCTTATAATATACACCATTTATAATGGTCTCTTCACCATCCTCATAACATGAACCAACAGGACTGTACAAATCTGGTGGCAATTCATAAAGAACATTTTGAGCTATGGCTATATGAGCTTTGATAGGAGAAACAACACCTCCATGCGCCTGATAAGCTCCATCAGAGGCCAGAACTGTAATAATGGCTTTAATATCTTCCTTTCTGATAGTTTTCAGATCTTTAGGCCAGGTGGATTCGGCTGCAATAGGGACTTCATTGAAACAGGTATGCGCAATATCAGCAGCAGCAGCCGCTGTATTAAGGCGATCCAGCACCAGTTCCATGCTGGGTTCTTCAACAAAAGCAGCAGCGCTTTCCGCTGCACAACCTACCAATCCTTCACCACCACTTCCTCTCTTGCCTGAACAGCCAGAAAGAAGAAAAGTGGAAATTACAAACAAAGCCAGCCATACATAATTGAAAAGTTTTGTTTTAGTGTACATCAATACCTCCTTACAATTTTTTTATGTCGCCAGAAAAAATCATTTTTCCCTGCGTGGAGTTCGAGAAACCCGGATATTCTCAAAAAGTTCTCTTTTTTTTGCTTTATTGCACATAACTTTTAAAAAACACCAGTTCATCATCATCTGGCGCTATTTTTAATGCCTGTTCTAACAGATTGCTTGCTTCTGATTGTTTATCAATGGCAATATAATGTTTAATTAAAAGCTTATACAATCTTACTTCATCTGGAAAAAGCTCTATTCCCATCTTCAAAATCTGTTCCAGTTCATCATTATTTTCAAGTGCCTGATCAGTATAAGCAAGATAGACAAAACAATCAGGGTCTGTAACCACACCTGTATTAATGGCATTTACAAAATATTCACGTGCTTCAGGATATTTATTGGCAGAAAATGCCTTTTTGCCTTCTCTCATATAACGCAAATATTGCTTTAATTTTGACTCGGTTGAATCCTGCGCGCTCTCCTGATTAGTGGCAGCATTTTCTTCTTGCGAAGCTGACTGAGACTCCTCTGTTTGGGCTACAGGAGCAGGAGGAGGTAATTCTGAAATAGCTGCATTAATCTGCTCTAAATTCAATATTGGTGGCTCATCAAATAATGGCAGACTGACAAACAATTTTTTATAAAAATCAAAAGTAATGCCAGGCTCAACGCCTAAAGTTTTTGCAACCTCCTGCATGGCATACTGGGTGCGTTCATCCACAACTCCATTTAGCTCCAGACCTTTAATTCCATATAATGTCAATAACTGTTGTATCATCCATACCTTATTTGGCTCATCCTGAATTTCAAAAAGATTTCGTCTGCGTTCAATGACAACCGGATCTATCTTATCACTTCCTATACACTTCCAATAAGGCAATGATGCATAGCGTCCCAGAAGCTGAAGCACTCCCATCTCTACAAGAACTCTGACAGCAGCATGTCTTCCCTGAACCTTTTTAACAGAACCCTTAATTCCAAAAGCCGGGCCAAAAATACTAAAGCCTATATCAGCGTCTTTGGCAGCCTTATATACTTTGATGGTATTTATAGCCTGAACCTGAGGAATAAAACTCATGGTCTGAAAATCCTGTAAATTCATATCGATAGTAATTGCGGAAACAGATGAGCGTGATGAATAGCCAGCATCCACTGAAACACCACCACCAGCGCCAAAATCACCACCAAAATCTGCTGAATCACCCTTTACCTCCAGAGACCTGTCAAACTCAGTTATAGCAGCACTAATAACCACATCTGGAGTTTTGAGATTCTGAGCATTAAACTGACCCATTGCCATTTGCTGTTGCACATAAACTGGATCAAAGGGAACAAACTCTACCAATCCTCCTATTCTATTAACTGAACTTCTGACCATCTCTGTAATATCAAAAGGTATTTCACCCCCTGTTGAGGCTGATGGGCCTGTTTTATCAACAACATCTTTACACTGCACAACCATCGGTGCATTAAATAACCT
>CAJXJU010000263.1 GCA_913055195.1 uncultured Desulfohalobiaceae bacterium
GGATTTGTTTCGAATTTCGATATTCGGATTTCGAATTTCTCAACTTTCGGAACTCGGAAAGTTGAGTCACTGATTAAAAACCATTTCCCAGACGATCCACTACCAGTTCCAGAGCCTTTTCCACTGCCTGTTCAGCGGCCTCTTTTTTTTCGTTTTCATTATAATAGGATTTATTTCCAGTTATCTGACCAGAAGTCCAGATAAGAGTTTTATCCCTGGCAGAAAACATCAGTACTTCCAGAACCACCTGGGCGACATATTTTACAGACAGGTCGTTTTCCCCTTTAACACTGGCAGTAGAAAATTCCTTGATATTTATTCTTACCAGAATTTCAGCCTTATCTTTACTGACCCACCTCACCTGTCCGCGTCTGGTTAGTTCATCACGCAAATAAGACCTTATCTTGGGCTCTAGCCAGGACTCCTGAGAAGGATTAACCACTCTTGAAATATATAAACAACTATACCCCTGGGGCAGGCTTACGGGAGAGAGGGAGGAAAAATGATAACCGCACCCGGACAGGAGAAGAAGAAGTTGGGAAGTTAAGAAGATAAGAAGACAGGAACATAAGGCTAGAGTTAAAAACACGTAATGATGCTTCCCATCTTCCCATTTTCCCATCTTCCCTTCCTCCCAGCTTCCAATCTTCCAGAACATCACCTGGCTACAATATTAACCAATTTCCCAGGCACGACAATAACCTTCACAATCTTTTTACCCTGGGTATGTCTTTGCACATTGGCATCAGCCAGAGCCCTGGCCTTAATTTCTTCTTCCTCTACCTCTCTGGGAACAGAAATTTTGGATCTGAGCTTGCCATTGACCTGAATGACAATAAGAATTTCGTCCTTTACAAGGGCCTTTTCATCATATTCGGGCCAAAAACTTTCCGCCAGCCGTGTTTTGTACCCTATCTGTTCCCAGAGCTCTTCACATATATGAGGGGCAATGGGAGACAACAGAACCAATGCCGTACTAATGGCAGAGGAAAGGAGCTTCTGGCCATTGCCTGACTGCTTTAATTCATCCTTCAAACTATAAAGGGTATTCGTAAGTTCCATAATAGCTGCAATGGCTGTATTAAACTGAAATTTATCCTTAACATCCCGCGATACTTTGTAAATGGTTTCGTGTTCCTTGCGGCGAAGCTCCTTTTCTGGCGAACTCAAGGAATCACTATCCAATCTGATGGCAACGCCAACAGGAGATAAAATAGGTAAAAGTTCCTGAACCAGACGCCAGAGGCGGTTTAAGAACCTATGCGCGCCTTCAATCCCAGAGTCACTCCATTCCATGTCTTTTTCCGGTGGGGCTGCAAATAAGCAGAAAAGACGCACTGTGTCAGCGCCATAGCGGTTAATCATCTCATCAGGGTCAACTACGTTACCTTTGGATTTGGACATCTTGGCGCCGTCCTTTAGAACCATACCCTGGGTGAGAAGATTGGCAAAAGGTTCATCAAATTCTACATACCCAAGATCTCTCAGGGCTTTGACAAAGAAACGGGAATAAAGAAGGTGCAAAATAGCATGCTCAATTCCACCAATGTATTGATCTACCGGAAGCCAATATTTGAGAGCCTCTGGATCAAAGGGAGCATCACTTTTGCGCGCATCACTATAACGAGCAAAATACCAGGAGGACTCAACAAAAGTATCCATAGTATCTGTTTCTCGTCTGGCCGGCCCATTACATCTGGGACAGGTAGTATGCAAAAACTCCTCATATTCAGGCAGTGGTGAGCGCCCATCTGGCCTGGTCTTGACATCTAAAGGCAAAACAACAGGCAAATCTTCTTCTTTGACCGGTACCATGCCACATTTATCGCAATAAACTACTGGAATGGGCGCGCCCCAATACCTTTGTCTGGAAATATTCCAATCCCGCAACCGATAGTTGACTGTCCTTTTGCCTAAACCTTTTTCTTCCAGGTACTCAGCAATCTTTATCTTGGCCTCTTCATTTTGCAAACCATCAAACTGATCAGAATTCACAAGATAGCCTTTTCTGTATAAGCAGCATCCATTGTATCAGGGTCTAAAACCGCCTCTTCCGGCTGAATAACTACTTTAATGGGCAAATTATATTTGCGTGCAAACTCAAAATCACGCTGATCATGGGCTGGAACGGCCATAACAGCTCCAGTTCCATATTCTACCAGAACAAAATTGGCCACATAAATGGGCATCTTAATTCCTGTTACCGGATTAATGCAGTAACGGCCAGTAAAAACCCCCTCCTTTTCCAGATCATCAGAGGAGCGTACCACGCGATCCATCTGTGTGACTTTCTGGACAAAATCACGTACAGCCTGTTCCTGACCTGTCCCCTGAATCAACTTTTCCACCAGAGGATGCTCAGGCGCCAGACTCATAAAAGTGGCTCCATACAGGGTATCCTGACGGGTGGTAAAAACTGTTATGGTTTCATCCACACCCTCAACACTAAAATCGATTTCCATACCCTCGCTTTTACCAATCCAATTACGCTGCATTGTAAGCACGCGTTCAGGCCAGCCTGAAGCCAGTTTGGGCAGATATTCCAGGAGTTCCTCAGCATAGTCTGTTATCCGTAAAAACCACTGCTCAAGCTCTTTTTGTACCACCACTGACTCGCAGCGCCAGCATAAGCCCTCTTCCACCTGCTCGTTTGCAAGAACTGTCTGACATTTAGGACACCAGTTAACCGGAGATTTTTTACGATAAACCAGACCCTTTTCCAGAAATTTAAGGAAAAATAATTGTTCCCATTTATAGTATTCAGGATCACATGTTGCCAGCTCTCTGCTCCAGTCATAAGAATATCCAAGACGCTTTAATTCTGCCCGCATATAGTCAATATTTTCATAGGTCCATCTGGCTGGATGCACATTATGCTTGATAGCAGCATTTTCTGCTGGCAGGCCAAAGGCATCCCAGCCCATGGGATGGAGAACATTATAGCCCTGCATACGCTTAATCCTGGCTACAACATCACCAATGGAATAGTTGCGTACATGACCCATATGGATACGACCGGAAGGATAGGGAAACATCTCCAGTACATAATATTTGGGACGGTCATCCTTGTGAGTGACCTGAAAATATTTCTCTTTTTCCCATATCTCCTGCCACTTCTGTTCGATTTCCTGGGGATTATAATTTTTCACAGCCATTTCCTTCTCCATCTAATAAATTGAGCCGCCTGCAAAAAATATTCGCCTATCCTGAGTCGCCTGCAAAAAGTAAATATGTTGGGGACAGGCGAACAGCAATAGCGAGCGTTGTGACGGTTGTAACCATTTGAAATCATTAGTCGTTCGCCTGTCCCCGCTA
>CAJXJU010000264.1 GCA_913055195.1 uncultured Desulfohalobiaceae bacterium
TCATCAGATACTCTGGCACTAATAAATCCAAATCTTTCATGCTTGGTTTTAATTTCCAGACCATTTCTGGAAATAACGATTTTATCCACTAAGTGGGAAAAAGATAGATCAACAGGGGTTGGTTTAAGCTCCTTTTCCCATATTTTTGGTGGCAAAAAAAGGGTAAGTTGTTTTTTGGCTGTTCTTTTTAATTGAAATTCAGGAATTTTTCCGTCGAATTGAAAAATAATGCGTTCGCTTTGGGGTTGTTTTCCCCAATAATAGATCAGGGCAAAGCATTCTTTTGGTAGCACACTCTCCCAGAGGACTATCCCAATGGCGAGGATAAGAAAGAAGAAAAATGATTTTATTTGCTGGAATGGCATAAGGTTTCGTGCACGGAATAGATATGATTTTATATGTAAAAATTTATGCAATTTTCAGGCAAAAATTAAGAGATTTTTTTCTTTTTTAATTTTTCAATCAATGTCGTTCTTTTTATTCCCAGGATTTCTGCTGCTTTATTTTTAATCCCCTGGGCATGTTTAAGGGCCTCGACGAGCAGGTTTTCTTCGATTCTGTCTAAAAAGTCTTTTAAATTCATTTGATTGTTTTGCATATCTTTGATAGTTGGCCAGGAAAAGCTTGAGCTGGCTGGTTTTTGCTTTGGTTTCAGTTCTGTGTTTTTAAGAATTTTTTCCGGCAGATCCTCGGGTTGAATTTCTGTATTTTCACATAGAATAGTCATCCGCTCCATAAAGTTTTCCAATTCCCGGACATTTCCCGGCCACTCATAATTAAGTAAGAGTTCCTGAGCAGCAGGAGAAATAGACATATTTTTACGTCCTTTTTGGGCGCAGAATTTTTCAAGAAAATATTCAGCCAGGATCAAAATATCATCTCCTCTTTCTCTTAAGGGAGGTAGATGTATGGGAATTACATTGAGGCGGTAAAAAAGGTCTTCACGGAAAGTTCCTTTTGCTACTTCTTTTTCTAAATCCCTGTTAGTGGCTGCTACAATGCGTACGTCAACTTTTTGGGTCTTAGTTCCTCCGACGCGCTCAAATTCCTTTTCCTGGATAACCCTTAAAATTTTCACTTGCAGGCTCAGGTCCATTTCGCCAATTTCATCCAGAAAAATAGTGCCTCCATTGGCGAGTTCAAACCGTCCGGCTCTTGATCTGATAGCATGAGTAAAGGCACCCTTTTCATGACCGAAAAGCTCTGACTCTAAAAGTTCCTTGGGGATGGCCCCGCAATTTATAGGCACGAAAGGCTTATTTGCCCTTGGGCTATTTTTATGTAGAGCACGGACAAGTAATTCCTTGCCAGTTCCTGATTCACCTGTAACCAGAACAGTTGCATCAGTCGGGGCAACTTTAGCCAGGATTTTAAATACTTCTTGCAAAGCAGGACTCTGGCCGATAATACCTGTTGTATCAAGAGACATACATGCTCCTCGTTTACATTGAATTTATTACCTATTGCTGTCAAAATTATGACAGAAAGTCAATGTCTGAGTTTTGTTCCATGTCTAAAAGAAAATTATTTCTGCCAAAAGGCTGTGTCCATGCCTGTTTTGTACAGCGTATAAAACGGTTTACCATTCTGGCTACTAAAAATGGACAGAAAGTTTTTGCCCATACGAATAATTCAGGCTCTATGCTGGGTCTGCTTAAGCCTGGTCGTACTATCCTTCTGTCACCTGCTAAAAATAAGGCCCGCAAATTGCCATATACATTGGAACTTATTGACCTGGATGGATTCTGGGTAGGAGTAAATACTTTAGTGCCCAATAAAATGCTTAAACTTATCTGGGAAAACAAATTGATTTCTGAATGGGTTGCTTATGAACGTTTTGTCCCTGAAGCAAGATTTAATAAAAGTCGGCTGGACGCCAGGCTGGAGGGACCAAAAGGCGATTTGTGGATCGAGGCCAAAAATGTAACTCTGGTCGAAGAAGACGTGGCCTATTTCCCGGATGCACAGAGTGAACGGGCCAGGAAGCATATGCGTGAGCTAATTGGGCTTGCTAAACATGGACACCAGGTGGCTTGCTTTTATCTTATCCAGAGACCTGACTGTAAGTGCTTTGGCCCGGCTGACTTTATTGACCCGGAATTTGCCAGACTTTTCTGGCAGGCTATAAAAGCCGGGGTTAAGATGTATCCTTATCAGGCTGAGGTGGATGAGGAAGGGATTGGGCTGGGGGAAAGATTGCCGCTAATCAAATCCTAACTTGATTTATGGTTTAGCAAGGCAATAAACATAGAGCAGTTTTATTTAATTTTATTTTTCATGCAAAAATAAGTCTTCAAGTTTGTTCAAAAGTTTCCTGGAGCTAATACTTATATCGAAATTGTTTATTATTTTTTTTCTTGCCCTTTGGGCCATTTTGCATCTCATTTCTGGATTGTTTTTTAAAGTGTTGATATATTTTTCCCAATCCTTATCTGTATCTACTAGAAACCCATCATAACCATGACTTATAATTTCTTTATTGAACCCAATATTAGAGGCAATCGGAACAACACCACAAGACATATATTGTAAAATTTTAAATCCACATTTTCCTTGTGTATATTCATCATCTATTAATGGCATAAGCCCAATATCAAAAGATTTTATTTGATTTATTTCCTTTTCGCTATCCCATTTTTCATAGACAATGCCTTTTAAGGTGTTTGGATTTTTAATATTTGATATAATCTTTAAATCTATATCCGATGTTTTAATTATATTTGATATTATTTTTTCAATAAAATAGATATTAGTATTTGTTCCTATCCACCCTACAGTTATTTTCTTTTTGCAATTGAACTGATCGTTTGGCCTATATATGGTGGTATCAATCGGTGTTGGCAGAACAAAATTTTTACTGCTATATTTAGCAATATTTTTTTCTAAAAATTTATTGCCACATATAAGTAAATCTATATTTTTTGATATATATTGTAGTCTCCTTTTATTTTTTTTATTTTTTTGTTTAACTTTTGATGTTATTTTTACACTTGGGTGATTTGTCCAGATGGCGTCATCAAAGTCAAAGCAAATTTTTTTTGCTTTTAGTTTTAAAAGATAGAGTTCAAAGGGCGAGATGAGCTTTTTTTGTAGAATAATAATATCTGTTGACGGGATTTTAAGATAAAATATCAATCTGTGTAGAAAAGTCTTTGGGATTCTATATCGTCTAACATTGAGACCCTTATTTTGCCAGTTTTGTATATAGGGCAAAACACGGAAGCGAACACTTGGCAACGTATCACCAGATTGTGTTATAAAAAGGATGGAGTTCAGTGGCATGAAAATATATTTTTTCAACTTTTTATTAAT
>CAJXJU010000265.1 GCA_913055195.1 uncultured Desulfohalobiaceae bacterium
AGCCTGACCGAAATCTTAGCGGCAGAAGAGGCTTTTTTTGAGCAACCTAAAAAATCAAAGAAAAACAACAATAAAAGTAAATGTCCAGGTTGGCAAGGAAATAATTGGAAAAATTGACATGCCGGAACATCAATCTGCAATGAAGGAGTTAGACAGAGGGCGTTTATTATTTTATGTAACATTTAAAGGTGGCAAAGGATATTTAGATCAAGAAGTATTCATGAGGGAAATTATAAATGCATGAATCAGAATATATAGCTGATACAGCTATATCTTACAGGAAGGATTATGGTCAATTTTTTACTCCTCCTCCTGTTGCACATTTAATGGCATCCTGGATTATTAGAGATAATCCGAAAACTATCCTTGATCCAGCTTTTGGTCTAGGTGTGTTTTTTGAAGCTGTCAAGAATATAGCCTTAGACAAAAAATTTAAATTCGTTGGCTATGAGATTGATGAGAAAATATTAAACTATATCAATTTTAAGAATAACACGAACAATTTAGAAATTATCAATGAAGATTTTCTTGAATCCCCCATCCGCTACTATGATGCAATTATCTGTAATCCTCCATATATGAGATTTCAAAAATTTCTTAAGAGGCACAATATACTGCCAATAATAGAAAAACAAATAGGAAAAAAATTTTTAGGTTATTCAAATATTGCTTCAATATTTCTTGTGAAGGCATTGCATCAATTAAAACCAAATGGACGGTTAGCTTTTATTATGCCATTTGAATTTTTTAATACTGGTTATGGCAAAGAGATAAAAAGGAGCCTTTTGGAAAAACACTTGTTAAAACAAATAGTTATATTCTCAAATGAAAAAGACATATTTCCTGAAGCAACTACTACTGTTTCTATTCTTTTATGTAGGTATGATAAAAAAAATGAGCCTATTAAGCTAACTTTTATTTCAGACAAGACTGAAATGAAAAATATAAATTCCATAGGAGATTATTTTCAGGCCACTATACATCCAAATGATTTGCCGGTTGAGAAAAAATGGACACCAATTATTAATGCTTACTTATTTAAAGAAGAAAAGACTCCTGATGGATTTTGCCTATTATCTTATTATGGAAAAGTAATGAGAGGGATAGCAACAGGAGCAAATGAATTCTTTGCTTTAAATAAATCAAGAGCAGATGAGCTTGGAATAGTAGATGAAAATTTAACTAAATGTATCACCAAAAGTCAGCAGATAAAAAAACTTGTTTTCACCGAGGAAGATTTCAATGAGCTTGTTAAATTGGATAAACCGGTTTTTTGTTTGAATGTTAAAAACTTGAATGATGAGGCCACATTAAGCTATATTAACTATGGAGAAAGAAAAGGGTATAATAATAGATATTTAACGAAAAATCGCTCTCCGTGGTTTAAAGTTGAACATAGAAGACGTGCTCCAATATTATTTGGTGTGTTCAATAGGGGGCGTTTGAAGGTTGTTCGTAACTATTCTTCCGCAATTAACTTTACATGCTATCACTCATTTTATCCAAATATTTTTGGCATGAATATTCTAAATAAGTTGTTTGTTTATTTGATTAGCGATATTGGTCAAAAGATTATACAACTTAACAAAAGAATCTATGGCGACAAGCTAGATAAATTTGAACCAAGGGACTTGAATGATGCTAAGTGCCCCAATTTTGAGCAATTAAATCTAATTACTGATGCAGAAGCCAACGAAGTAATTGAACTAGCAAAGAATGATGAAAAACGAGCAATAGAAGTGAGCAATAGGCTTATAGAAAGGATTCTAAACGTCCAACAAAGCGCTCCAGCTGACCGCCAATCCGCTGGGGTGCATCCGCTAGTAGCGGGATTTCATTAATTTCGTCCGGCAGCTGGGGACTGTCGGGCCCCTAAAATTTTAGGAACCAAGGGAGCGGCAAATAGTGATTTCTTATATTTCACAATTATATTTTTTGAGTTTTCGCCAGAGAGACACACGGTCAATTCCAAGGATTTTAGCAGCTTTGGTTTTATTGCCATTAACCTTTTCCAGTACTGTGAGAATATATTGCTTTTCATGTTCTGCCAGGGTGACAAACTCTTGTGACATGCTTTCCTCCACTGGCAGGATAATTTCTGATATGTTTTGACGTAGATCCGGGGGCAGATGTTTGGTGTCAATAGTATCAGAATTGCACAGGGCCACTGCCCTTTCTATAATATTTTCCAATTCTCTCACGTTGCCCGGGAAATTATATTGCATTAATTGCTTTAACGCTCTGCCGGAAATTTTCATCTCTTTTTGGGGCTGAAATTTTTTCAAAAAGTGATGCACGAGCAAAGGGATATCTTCTTTTCTCTCGCGCAGAGGCGGAATTTCCAGGGTAATTACGTTTAACCTGTAATAAAGGTCCTGCCTGAAAGTGCCTTCTTGAACTTCATAGCTTAATATTTTATTGGTAGAAGCAATAATTCGCACATCAAGTTCAATTTCTTTTGTCCCCCCAACCCTCATGACTTTTCTATCTTGCAAAACGCGTAAGAGCTTTACCTGAGTGGCCAGTGGCATATCCCCAATTTCATCAAAAAGCACTGTGCCGTGATTGGCTATCTCTAACAGTCCTGGCTTTGAATGACGTGCTCCAGTGAATGCCCCTGCTTCGTATCCAAAAAGTTCACTGGCAAGCAAAGATTCGGTGAAAATACTACAATTGATAGCCAAAAATTTTTGTTTTGAACGG
The DNA here is from genome assembly GCA_913055195.1 of uncultured Desulfohalobiaceae bacterium. Taxonomy (GTDB): domain Bacteria; phylum Desulfobacterota; class Desulfovibrionia; order Desulfovibrionales; family Desulfonatronovibrionaceae; genus Desulfovulcanus. The sequence goes on from CAJXJU010000265.1 coordinate 2,704, forward strand.
GGGCTGAAATCGTGGATCATTCTGGCTACAAGCTCCTTGCCCGTGCCGGTCTCGCCGGTAATTAAAACAGTTGTATCTAAAAGTGCTACCTGGGCAATTGTTTCCATTAAAGCGCGAATTTCAGGAGATGAGCCAATAAATTGGGTGGTAGTGTTTTGTTTTAGCTGTTTTTTGAGAGTTTTTATTTCCTTTTTAAGAGCGTTTTTTTCCAGGGCTTTTTGGACCAGAATACGTAATTCATCTATTTTAAAGGGCTTGGTCAAATAATGATACGCGCCTTCTTTCATGGCACAGACAGCAGTGTCGATTGTGGCGTAAGCTGTAATAATGATTACCTCTGTTTCCGGATGCAACTCCTTGCAGATTTTTAAAATATCTATGCCATCTATGTCTGGCAGTTTTAAATCCGTAATTAAAAGATCAAACCTGCTTTTTTTAATTATCTCTACAGCTTCCTGACCAGTAAGACAGGTGATAGTTGTATAACCTTCCTTTTGTAAAATATAGGAAATATTGTCCAGGGTGATTTGTTCGTCGTCAACTATCAGAATTCTGGTATCCATTATTAACCCAATTAGTGATTTTCTTGTTGTAGTGGCAGG
>CAJXJU010000266.1 GCA_913055195.1 uncultured Desulfohalobiaceae bacterium
TTTTGTAATCTGCTGAAAAGATTTAACATTTTTTGTAACTCAGAAAGTTGAGTAATTAAAAGGTAAATATATGCCTGAGAAAAGACAACAAATTTTTTTGTTTTTTTTAATTTTTTTGCAACTAATTTTTATTTTTGGACATATTTACTGTAAACTTTATTATTGGTCTGGAGAAACTTTGCGGGTTATTTTTCTTGATTGTGAGAGGGTAAGGTCCAGACTTTCTCCTTATGGGCCAGGCCTGGAACGGGAAATAGTTGATATTTTTTGTCGTCAAAATAATCTTAAGGCTACATGGAGCAAAGTAAAGAATCTCCATGAAGGGCTACAAAAGCTTCGTCTTGGCCTTGCTGATTTGTTTATTGGCCTGACAACAATGGATGAGCTTGAAGACGACAGGGTTAAATTTGGCCCAGGATACCTGAAGAATAATTTTATCATTGTTCACAACAGATTTCGTTTTCCTCTTCGCCGACCTGATGAAGTGTGTGAAGCATTGATTCTTGTACCGGAGAATGAAATTTTCAGGCGAAAATTAAATATATATCAAAATCAAATATCTTGTTTTATAAAGTCTAAATTCTTTTCTGCACAAATACGTTTATTGTATAAAACATTGACAGAAAACAAGGCACGTTTTGCTTTGACAGACGAAATAAATTTTAAAAGCTGGCATCCTTTTTTTATAGATGTATTACATACATATACTTTTGATGATAGTTTTCAATATAAATGGTGTTGGAGTACTCGTTATACTAAGCTTGACAAGATGCTTACTGATTTTTGGGATAATTTTGCTGGCAGTAGTGAATTTTTGTATTTAAAAGAAAAGTACTATGGTTTTTTTCCGTCAAGAATTGATTACTATGAACTACGTCACCTTCTGGATATTGTTGAGTGGGTTTTGCCTGAATATGATCAGTATATCCTGGAAGCGGCAAGGATGTATAATATTGACCCACTTCTTCTTGTAGCCATGATTTATCAGGAGTCTCACTTTAACCCCAGGGCAAAAAGTAAAACAGGGGTACAGGGGCTTTTGCAGTTAAGTTTAAGCACGGCCAATTATCTCGGCATATCTAATCGTATTGATCCTGAACAAAGTATTTTAGGAGGGGCCAGATATGTGAGATTTTTAGTAGATAAAATAAAAACAAAAGGAGTAACTGGTTGGGACAGGTGGTTTTTTGCTCTGGCCGCTTATAATCAAGGGCTCGGACATTTGTATGACGCAATGGACCTGGCCAGGCGTCTGAAGAAGAACCATCTGAAATGGATGGGATTAAAGGAGGTTTTTCCCCTTCTTAGTTATAAAAAATATTACCAGACAGTGAAAAGAGGATATTGCCGGGGATTTGAAGCTCTGGATTTTGTCCAGAGCATCCGATATTATTATTATATTTTACATGGATTAGTCGTTCTGGCGCGGCCTGAAGCTAAGCACCTTGCCCACTTTCCTGGCTTTGTTCCTCCTGATTGGCCTGATTGATGGGGTTGAGGCCTTTTTTTTATCCTCATTTTTCTTTTCAGATGTAGGAAAATTTTTTGGTTTAGCCCAGAGATGATTAAAAAGTTGGTTTTTCCAGCGTACAGATTGGATCATAGACAGGATAAGCACATCTTCTTCCCATTTTTTGCTGGGAGAAAAAATCTTTACCTGTTCATAGTATTTGTCCCACAATGACATGAGGGAAGCTTCGTCCAGTGTATTTAATTTTTCTGCTAACTTACGTAACATCTTATCCATTTTTTCTCCTCAAAATTACCTGGTTTATAAATTTGCCCCGCAGGGAGGCCTATGCTAGGAAGGCTTTTGCTTATCAGTTGATTGTGCAATGCCTGGATATTAACGTCAAGGGGCAAATAGAATAATTCGGAGGTGAATATGAAAAATATTAAGGAGATGTATAAGACAGTTGTCAAAGATCCCTTTCCTTCTGAGATGACCATTACTCTGGGTGATCAGGTGTTAAAATTTGCCAGAAAATCCTGGGTTATTGAAGGAGAGGAAAAAGGATTGAGGTACGGGGAAAACCCTGATCAGCCCGCGGCCCTTTATGAATTGGTCGAAGGCGATTTGGAGCTTGGTGGAGTAAAATTTCGTTCCAGCGGAAGTGGTCTTGTTTCAAGTCTTAAAGAAGAAAATATTATCCAATCAGGAAAACATCCGGGCAAGATCAATCTCACGGATGTGGATAATGGTATCAATATTTTGCAATATCTAACCGCAAAGCCAGCCGCAGTTATTCTGAAACACAACAATCCTTGCGGTGCAGCCTGGTCTGAACAGGGACTGGAAGAGGCTTTGACCAAGGCTTATTTTGCGGACCGTATTGCTGCGTTTGGTGGCGCTGTTGTTGTGAATAGGCCGCTTTCCAGAGAGTGTGCCGAGTTTATGACCAAATATTATTTTGAGGTGGTAGCTGCGCCTGCTTATGGATCCGGGGCGGTGGATGTTCTAAAAACAAAGAAAAATTTACGGATACTGGAAATTCCTGGCCTGGCCGAATTAGAAAAATTGGTGAACACGCCATTTCTGGATTTAAAGTCCCTGGTTGACGGCGGAATTATTGCTCAATTTTCATTTCGCAACAAAATTTTGAGTGAAGATGATTTTCTTCCTGCTTCTGCAGAGAAAGACGGACAGGTGGTCATGGCCAGAAGACCTGATCCTCGCGAGATGGATGACCTGATTTTTGCCTGGGCAGTGGAGGCAGGGGTGACTTCCAACTCTGTTATTTTTGCGCGGCATGGTCAGACAGTAGCCATAGGTACTGGAGAGCAGGATCGTGTGGGGTGTGTGGAATTGACCATACATAAAGCCTATACCAAATATGCTGATAACCTGGCCTTTAGTGAACATGGCCTTTCACTTTATGAATTAAAGTTAAAGGCTAAAAATGATCCTGAGGCAGCCAGGGCCTTAGAAGATATCCAGGAAAAGACAAAGGCCAATAAAGGAGGGTTGCCAGGCTCAGTAATGGTATCTGATGGGTTTTTTCCCTTTAGAGACGGAGTAGATGTAGCTATTGAGGAAGGCATTACTGCCATTGCTCAACCAGGTGGTTCTATTCGGGACTTTGAGGTTATTCAAGCAGTTAATCAGGCTGAACCCCAGGTAGCTATGGTATTTACCGGGCAACGCTCGTTTAAACATTAAAGAACAAGGATGAAGGATGAGTTATGAAGGATGAATTTTTTACTCAACTTTCGGAGTTCCGAAAGTTGAGAAATTCGAAATCCGAAGATCGAAATCCGAAACAAATCCGAATTTTTTAATGATCAAATGACCAAAACACGGT
>CAJXJU010000267.1 GCA_913055195.1 uncultured Desulfohalobiaceae bacterium
CATTCGGGCCTATGACCCGTGAATGAGCTGTGCCACACACCGCCTGGACGGCGGCATAAGTTTAGAGGTAAAAATCCTCGATGCCCGGGGAAACTGCGTGGAAACCATGCGCAATTAGATTAGACAGAAACAAATAAATCATTTAAAAGAGCCGTTGTCACGTGTTAAACGTGACAGCGGCTTTTTTATGTAAAAAAGGAGAATATATGGACTGGTCCCGGATGTTTAACTCCAGAGTGGTTGTTTTTGGCTGTGGCAATACATTGTTTGGTGATGATGGGTTAGGCCCGGCAGTAATTGAAGCTTTAAAACAGGAACAGGATATTCCATCAGATGTGGCCATTCTTGATGTGGGCACATCCATTCGTCCCCTTCTCTTTGATTTGATTTTAAGTGATAAACACCCTCAAATGGTGATCATAGTTGACGCAACCACCCAGAGTGGGCGCAAACCAGGAGAGGTATTTGAAATAGATGTTGATGAGGTTGACCCAAAAAAAATTGCTGATTTCTCCCTGCACCAATTTCCGACCACCAACCTGTTACAGGAACTCAAAGAAGCTACTGATATAGACATACATATTATTGTGGCACAAACTGCTTATGTTCCTGAAAAAATGGACGAAACCTTAAGTCCAGAAATAAAAGCTGCCATCCCACAAATTGTGCAAAAAATAAAAGCGCTTATTTAAGGGGTACGCGGTAAGAGACAGGAAAAACGAAAGGACGAAAAGGACATACAACATTGAACATCACACAAAAAAATGACCAGGAAAGAAAACATTCGCAATTTCAGTATCATCGCGCATATTGATCACGGCAAATCGACTCTGGCTGACCGGATCATGGAAATAACAGGACTTATTTCTGAACGGGAAAAAAAAGATCAGTATCTTGACAAAATGGACCTGGAACGTGAGCGGGGCATTACCATCAAGGCCCAGAGCGTGCGCATTCCCTATAAGGCCCCGGACGGCACAGAGTATATCTTAAATCTGATTGACACGCCCGGACATGTGGATTTCTCTTATGAGGTTTCCAGGAGCCTGGCCGCGTGTGACGGCGCTCTTTTAGTTGTTGACGCGACCCAGGGCGTAGAGGCCCAGACTCTGGCCAATGTCTATCTGGCTCTGGACCATGACCTGGAAATTATCCCTGTCTTGAACAAGATTGACCTGCCAGGTAGCGACCCGGACAGAGTAGCCCGGGAAATCGAAGAAGTTATAGGCCTTGACTGTTCAGATGCCTGTCTGGTCAGCGCCAAAACAGGCGAAGGCGTACCAACGCTATTACAAAAACTGGTCAAACAAATTCCTCCGCCTGAAGGCAAGCCTGATGCTCCCCTAAAAGCCCTGATCTTTGACTCCTGGTATGACTCATATCTAGGAGTTGTTGTCCTGTTTCGCATCCTTGAAGGCACCATCAGGCTGAATCAGCCAATTATGATGTATTCCACTGGCAAAAAATACGAAGTAACCAGACTGGGGGTGTTTTCTCCAGAGGCCCAGGACATAAAGGAATTAGGGCCAGGAGAAGTTGGTTTTTTGTGTGCAGGCATAAAAGAACTAAAAGATGCCCGTGTTGGGGATACAATTACCTCCCCTGACAGGCCAATAGATAAGCCTTTCCCTGGATTTAAAAAAGTTAAACCCATGGTCTTTTGCGGTCTGTACCCGGTAGAGTCCGCAGAATATGAAACCCTGAAAAATGCTCTGGAAAAGCTGCAACTAAATGATGCAGCACTACAATTTGAGCCTGAAACATCTCAGGCCCTGGGATTCGGCTTCAGATGCGGCTTTTTAGGGCTTCTACACATGGAAATCATTCAGGAAAGGCTGGAACGCGAATTTGGAGCCAACTTAATCGCTACTGCTCCTTCTGTGGTCTATAAAATCGAACAGGTAGATGGTCAGGTTCTGGAAATTGACAATCCGGCCAAACTGCCCCCACCAGAAAAAATCGCATCCATAAACGAACCCTTTGTTCGCCTGGAGATCCATGTGCCTAACGAATTCGTAGGCAATGTCCTGAAACTTTGTGAAGAAAAAAGAGGCATCCAGAAAGACCTGCGCTACCTTACTTCTACACGGGTCATTATTACTTATGAATTGCCTTTTGCTGAAATTGTTTTCGACTTTTTTGACCGCTTAAAATCCGTCACCAGAGGTTTTGCCTCCCTGGATTATGAGGTCATTGACTTCAGACCATCCAGCCTGGTCAAGCTGGATATTCTGATTAATGGTGATCCTGTGGATGCCATGTCCTGTATTGTCCATCGCGACAGCGCATACCACAAAGGCAGAGCACTGGCCCTGAAGCTCAAAAAAGTCATTCCCAGACAACTGTTTGAGGTGATTATCCAGGCAGCAATTGGCAATAAAATCATTGCCAGGGAAAGGATTGCACCTTTGCGCAAAAACGTCACTGCCAAATGTTATGGTGGTGATATTACACGCAAAAGAAAGTTGCTGGAAAAACAAAAAGAAGGAAAAAAACGCATGAAAAAGATGGGTAGCGTGGAAATCCCTCAGGAGGCTTTTCTGGCTGCCCTTAAGGTTGAGGAATAAAAACAACAAAACAATAGCGAAAGCGAAGGATAAAAAAATGAACCCACGCTGGCAAAAAATACTTAAAGAATATGCTGAGGCCCTGATTGTGGCCCTGGTCCTGGCCTTTTTTATCCGTTCATTCGTAGTCCAGGCCTTTAAAATACCCTCAGGTTCAATGCTCCAGACCTTGCAGATTGGCGACCACCTCCTGGTCAACAGATTTGTTTACGGCCTAAAAATCCCCTTTACTGATATATTCATTGTTGAATTTTCTGACCCAGAATTCCAGGATGTTATTGTTTTTGAATTTCCTCAAGACCCGTCCAAGGATTTTATTAAGAGGGTCATAGGCGTGCCAGGAGATGTAATTGAAATTAAAAATAAAGAGGTGTGGCGCAATGGCAAAAAACTAAATGAGCCTTATGTCCAGCACACTGATCCGCGCATTATTCCCCGACGGGACATTTTTGGTCCCATTAAAGTGCCCGAAGGAAAATATTTTGTCATGGGCGACAACCGGGATGAGTCTTATGATTCCAGATTCTGGGGATTTGTGGATCGCAATAAAATCCTGGGCAAGGCCTGGATTATCTACTGGTCATGGAATGGATTTAAAAAAATCCGCTGGAACCGTATTGGAAAATTAATTCATTAACTCAACTTTCGGAGTTTCGAAAGTTGAGAAATTCGAAATCCGAATATCGAAATCCGAAACAAATTCGAATTT
>CAJXJU010000268.1 GCA_913055195.1 uncultured Desulfohalobiaceae bacterium
GAGGTCGGTGGATAATTTGGTCTTATATTCCCGGTAAATAGTATTGTATTTATCAGTAAATAAATTCCCTTCTTTAAGTTTTTTAACAAGTTCAGGCACCTTGACTTTAAGTTCGGCAGCACTATGACCAAATGCAACGTAAAATTCAGTAAATGCAGCCAGTGCGTCAGCCGCTGCTGTTACCTGTTTACCTGTTTCCTGGATTTGTTGGTTTACATTATCCAGTCTGTCGAGTTGTTCGTCTGCTGAATTAATATAATTTATATAATCCTGGGCCGATTCGCTTTGTGGCAATTCAAGGCCACCAGAAGTATATTCTCCGGCGGAGAAATCAGCCAGGGCGTGATTTAAAAGTGAAAAATTCGTTATCACCGAGTAAATTTTGCTGGCACCGGTTGGATCAAACTGGCCGGGATCAATCTGTTTAAAGTCATTGACAACACGTTCGCCCAGGTCTTTGAGATAATTTACAGGCCCAAGCGCTACATTCCAGAATCTGTCTTTTGCGTCATTAAAGTCCCTGGCATTTGTAGCCATAGCCATGTCCCCGATGCTGGTTCCAAGCTCATAGGGCGCTTGTACAATGCTTTTGGGCATGTCTATAAAAATGCTCTGGGCCAGGTTTTTGCCTATTGTGCATATATCCGTGAGAATATTATTGGCGCTTATGATAACGTCCATTTCCCTGCCTAGCAGTTGCTGCTCTTTCAGGCCTGCCCATTGTTTTGCGTAAAAAGTGCCATCCTTTAAAAAGGGAGGTTGCTTCAGGGGAGGGATTTTCCCCAGTTTGAATGGCCTGTACTCTTTTTGAAAATCATCCAGGGCCACTATCTCGTGGTTCATTCCTGGAATGTCATTTTCACTGGTCAGGGGGTTCAGGGTGTCAAGCCCGGCATCGGACTGGTAGTCCTGCTCCTGAACCGGCTCGCCCAGGCAATGAACATACTGGCCATTGTGAAGCAGATTTTTTACCCTTTCCCGTGCCTGTTGATATCTTGTTATGGCGGCGCCCAGCTCATTTATCCGGGCAGCAAGCTCTTTGTTTAATTGCGGAACAAGTTTGGCCAGGGTTTCTTCTGCCTTTTTGGTCTCGTCTTCATATTTAAAGTAGATATCTGCTTCTTTTTTGCGGTATTCCCTGAGCAGGGAGATTTTCTGGGGGTCAAAGGTCATGGCAGAGGTGGGAACGCCAAACATCACCTTTTCATCTTTTCCTATCAGACCGGCATCTGCAAGGGCCTGCACATTGTTCTGCCCATCGGCGATTTTGGGCATCTTTTTTTGTATGTCAGGTGGAATAAGCAGCCCCTGCCGGCCTGCTTCCACTATAAGCTGTTGATGGTTGGCGTATAAATCCGTCAGAGGAGAGATAACGTGCTGTAGTTTGCCAGCAGCCTCAACATAAAAAGATCGCAATGACAATGCCTTTTTTCTGTATTCCTCAAAGGCATTGATAAGGGCCTCAATTTCATTGGCCACTGGTTCGCATGATACCTGGGCCTGTCTCAGGCGCTCATTTATCTGCTGATAGACCTTGTCGTATTCCTCACATTGAAAGCCCAGGCTCAGATTACTGAGCAACAGAACCAGAACAACACCAGTCAGAAAAGAAAATAATTTAGCGAAGATACGATTTGTTTTCATAAATCTACCTCATTAATAAAATCTTATTGTTGTTTTTCAGACATTATGGTCTGTATTTCATTATTTTTTAATGCCACAGCCTTTAAGAAACTGATGGCTGCATTGCGCCACTTTTCTTTGAGTGCATTGATGTCTGATAAGGTGTAACAGGTGTAATATTTAATAATTGGATATTTTCTGTTATTGGAATCAGAGGCAAATAGAATATCGCTGTAGCCTGCTTCTGCGGATTTGATAATCTCTTCAAGCTCATGAGCACGCTTGCTGCTGCCTTGCTGAATGTCCTGCGCCTTTTTTACCATGTCGTGGACATCCACAGGTCCTTGTTCCGTCATAATAACGATTTTCCATTTTTTATTATTTTTGCCATCAGGAAGAATGGTTAAACGATTGATATAATTCTCAAAGTTTATAACCTCGCGTTCAATTGCTAAAAGTGTTGCACTCCCATAAGCTCCACATATCCTGTCCTTTAAAATAAATTTTACATCATCCTCCAGATAACCATCATTATTGAGTTGGACTGTATAATGATAGCTATTTTGGTCTGGTGGAATTTCTATTTCCTCACTCGCGTAAACATTTTGTTGCAGATATGCAAAAGTGAAAACAAAAAGCAGAATAAAGATAATTGTCAGCAGTAAGCAGTTTGTTTTGTTGCATAACCTATCCATATTTTCTCCTCCTTTTTTGAGTTGGATTTTTCACTAGTCCTCAAAAGATAGTAATTTTTTCCTTAATCGGTACTCCCAAAGCAGTAGCGCTGTGTAGCAGGAAATTTACCTCATTCAACCGGTCTTGTAGGGGCAGAGCCCTGTCTCTGCCCATTTTAGGAAGCACACAGAATTCACTACCATTTAGGAGCACCAGTTTTTTTATGTTTATGACTCCGTCCGGGCTTAGAGAATCTATTTTATGATCACTTTTATACTATTTAAAAGGTTATTGTAAATCAGAAAAAACCCTGATACGATTCAAGCATGTTACAAATTTGTAAATATTTTTTTCTGTTAATGGTTGTTATGGCTGTTGATTGCATGGCCAGCAGTCTGGACACTGAACTGATACTCCTTCAGGGGACATGGAAATATAAAATCGGTGATGATTCTGCCTGGGCCAGACCGGATTGTTCAGATCTTGACTGGCACACAATATCTATTCCTGCCAGACTGCATTTGAGCACCAGGCCTGCTATTGTCTGGCTGCGTTATAAATTTTATCTGCCTTCGGATTTACCTGTTTCTCTTCAGTCTCCTGCATTGTCTCTGGGTGTTGTCAGGCATGCTGCTCAGGTTTATTTGAATGGCGTAAAAATCGGACAGAATGGAAGACCAGGAGAGGGATTGTGTCCTACTGCTAAAAAGGAACAAATTTATAAAAAATAGTATAGTTTCTTATCCACCAAGGTGACATTAATACCCCCCAAGCAAAAAAAGAAAAGAAGAAGATTTTGATTTAGAGGAAGAGGATATGGAAATAGATTTAGCTAGTGACGTGAAACGTAGTGCTGTAGCTGTTGTTTTATTTGCACTGGCTGTTTTAATGATTCTTGGTTTTTTTGGTTGGGCAGGTGTAGTGGGACGTTTTTTAGATAAGGCTAGTTCTTTGACAGTGGGTTGGATGAAAT
>CAJXJU010000269.1 GCA_913055195.1 uncultured Desulfohalobiaceae bacterium
TAATCATATTGTCTATAGGCGTATAAGAACCGCCTGTAAAAAAACTGTTCTCAATGTTGGAGCAGGAAATTTGAGCTGTATCCGAGCAGGGAGCGCAGTTTCTGGGGCTGGTTAAGATGTGCATGCCCAGCGGCGCCCACTGCTCTGGTGAGGTGGGGCCAAATAAGCTAATGCCTGGAATAGACATGTAGCCGGCCAGGTGCATTGGGCCAGAGTCATTGCCAATAACCATTTTGGCTTTGGCCAGAATGTTGATTAACTCATTAAGGTCAGCGCAGTTTTTGGGAGTGATAACTGGAAATTCGCTGATCTGGATATTTTTTTCAACTTCCACAGGTCCAAGCACAAACTGGATTTTTTCTTTATCTTTTTGCAGGTTTTTTGCTAACTTAAGGAAATTATCTAAAGGCCAGTTTTTAGCAGGATGTCCTGAGCCGGGAAAAATAAGAATTTTCTCTGGTTTTAGGGTTGGTAAATACAATTTTTGCCACGCATAAAGCCAGTTGTCATCCCAGATAAAGCCCGCTATCGACGCTTTCTCTAATGACTTTAACTTTCTGGCATAAACCTCCCGGACGTGATTGCGATTTAACCTGGTAGCGTCAGCAGCGTCAGCGGTTGTCAGAAAAATAAGATCAGGATGCTCTATTTCTACTGTTCTTTGTTTCAGGCCAAACCAGACCACAAGGGTATTTTTGAGAATATCTGGCCAGGTAGAAGTTGAATAAAGACTCAGGATTGCACTTTTTGTTTCATGATCAGCTTTTTTTATGCCCAGCCTGGTGATCCAGGGAAGGTAAATCTCCCGGCCTGCCCAGAAGATTTTAGTCTGGCTAAAGCTTTGTGTGATGCTCCAGATACTGGGCCAGGCCAATAAAAAATCACCTAAGGCCCCATTGTGTACAATAATTATCTTGCAAGAGTGGTTTATTTCCTTTAAAAACATGGCTTAGGCTAAAAGTGTTAAACAGTTGCTTTTAGGGGTAAATAACATAAAAAAACATAAAACTTAACCCAAAATTCACTATGTCATACTTTAAACCATGTCCTGAATGCGGACATTCAATTCTTTATTATCGCAATCCAGTTCCTACCGTGGATATTATTATCTTTTCTCCACCCGGACAGGTTGTCCTGATTGAGCGCAAAAATCCACCTCCTGGATGGGCTTTGCCAGGTGGATTTGTCGATTATGGAGAGTCTGTGGAGCAAGCTGCCCTGCGTGAGGCAAAGGAAGAAACCGGCCTGGATGTAGTTTTAACCGGTCTTCTGGGCGTTTACTCCGATCCCCGGCGTGACCCGCGTTTTCATACTTTAAGTATTGTTTTTACGGCCAATGCTCTGGACTTGAGTAAACTAAAAGCCAATGATGACGCAAGGCAGGCCAGGCTCTTTTCCCTGGATGATCTGCCAGAACTTGCCTTTGACCATGGCCGGATACTCAGGGATTATATAGCCTGTCTTGATCGGTTTAAAGTCTAAATAGGAGAGCGATGTATATTTGTCTTGACCTGGGGGGAACTCACCTGCGCGGGGCCTGGCTGGATGAACAGGGAAGACATGGTCCTGTCCTGGTTTTACCCAGAAAGAAAACCCTTGAGGGGACGAAAGAGGTTTTAAGCGAACTTATTATAAAGCTTAAAAAAAGTTGTCCGGGTCAGGTGAAAAAGATTGGTCTGGCTACTGCTGGACCTTTTGACCGGCAGAAAAAGGTTTACCTTTCACCCACGAATATGCCTGAGCTTTCTGGTTTCAAGGTGGGTTCTTTTATTCAAGAGCAGTTTGCCCTGGATCTTATTCTGGAAAACGATGCCCAGGCAGCAGCCCTGGGCGAGGTGTGGCAGGGAGGACTTAAAGGAGAAAATCAGGCCATAGTGCTTACTCTGGGTACAGGGGTTGGGTCAGGAGTGATTTTTGATGGCCGGATCTGGCGTGCTGCTCATGATACTGGCCCGGAACTTGGACATATTTATTTAGGGGAAGGGCCAATTGAAAGGTGTGGTTGTGGTCAGTTTGGTTGCGCCGAGACCTGGCTAAATAAAAAGGCTTTATTGGATTTATTCGCCAGGCATGATTTGGTCTTAAATGATCCAAAAGAAATCTGGCCCTATATAAGAAATGAACATACCGGAGCCATTAAAGCCCTGCAAGAGTATGGTCACAGGCTGGGACTTTTTTTAAGTCAATTAATGATAATTTTTAACATCAAAGCTATTGGCATTTCAGGAGGCATAAGTAGCCTTGGCACGTATTTTCTGGCAGGGACCTGGTCAATGCTGAAGCAACGTTTGCAAAAAAGACCCTGGCTCTTGCCTGAAAAGATCGTAGTCAGTCCTGACTCTCAAATGAGTGCATTATGGGGTATGGCCAGGCTGATAGCGTTAGCGATGAGGGCTGATTGAAAATGCTTCATCAACCTGAGATTTGTTTTTTATCCTCTGAGATTTATCCCTTTTCAAAAACAGGTGGATTGGGTGACGTGATGGGTATTTTGCCCTTAACCCTGGCAAAGATGGGGTTCAGGGTTTGTGTAATTACCCCTCTTTATGGGCGTATCTCCACGGCCAGATATAAGCTGCGTTTGGTGTATGAAGATATTTCCGTTGGCTATCCCTGGCCGGAAATTAAAGCAGATATATACTGGGCTGATTATCATGGTATGCCTGTTTATTTCATTGATCGAGGGGAATATTTTGATCGCCGTGACTATTATTGCACTTATAAAGGGGACTATTTTGATAATTGTGAGCGTTTTATCTTTTTTTGTCGGGCCAGCCTGTCTTTGATTAAGAAATTTGGCCGACCGCCCAGGATTGTCCACGCTCATGACTGGCATTCTGCCCTGGCCGTAGCGTATATTTATTTTTGGCGACAAAATGATCCTTTTTGGTCCAAGACTTCGACTGTACTCACTATTCATAATCTGGCTTTTCAGGGACGCTTTTCTTCCAGGCTATTCTGGGATTGTGGGCTGCCTTATGAGGCCTGGAACATGGATGGGGTGGAGTTTTATAATAGCTTTAACTTGCTTAAATCCGGTATTGCCTATGCAGATTTGATTACCACTGTCAGCCCCACTTATGCTCAAGAGATCCTGACTCCAGAGTTTGGTTGTGGTTTGGAGGGCCTGCTTCAAAAAAGACGCAATGCATTGTCGGGCATATTAAATGGCGCTGACTACAATGTCTGGCATCCGGAAAAGGACGGTTTTCTGGATAAGATCGGAAGAGCACACGTCTGAACTCCAGTCACAAGGGAATC
>CAJXJU010000270.1 GCA_913055195.1 uncultured Desulfohalobiaceae bacterium
ATTTCGATATTCGGATTTCGAATTTCTCAACTTTCGGAACTCCGAAAGTTGAGATTCATACTTCATTCTTTATCAGGATAATTTTTCTTTTACAGATTTTACTTTTGTTTTTAAACCATTTTTTCTTCCCTGGCGATAATCAACTTTTAGGTTGAGATAGATGCGATTGCATTCAGCAGCTAGAGTTTTAAAGCACTTATCTATTACATCCATAATTTCTTCCCATTCACCTTCAATACAGGTACCCATCGGCCCAAGTTCATACTCTAAACCGCTATTCTGGATTATTTTTAACATTTTTGCTACATAAGTGCTTACGCTTATCCCTTTATCAAGTGGAAAGATAGATAGTTCTGCTAATGTTGACATTTGATTATCTCCTTAAAAAATTTTGCACCGCATGGGCGGTGCAGATGCGTGTATAAATTACTTACAATTTACTCTGTTATTATCTATACTACAGTTTATGCTGAGTCCACCAACAGTTACTTCTGTGGCATTTAATGTAATCGTTCCAGTACTATCATGTAATGTCAATTTGATTGTAGAGTCACCAACAGCACAGTTTTTTTCTGTTGTGCCATTATCGGCATATTCTGCTGCCAGTTCACTTGCACAATTGGCTAAAGTACCTTGTGCATTTGCAGCAGCCGCATTCCTTTTATACTTCGTAAACTGTGGCACTGCAATGGCAGCCAAAATGCCGATAATAGCCACGACAATCAAAAGTTCCACCAGCGTAAAGCCTTGCTCGTTTTTCCTGGTAATAAGTTTCATACTTCCCTCCTTAATTTGATTTTCAGTTTGTGTTTGTTAATCCATTTTTTGTGCCAAAAGAAAAGTTCAATTATTTCAAGGAGAAGATGATGGCAAGAAATAATATCTGGTCAATTTCTGTTATTTTATGGACAAATTTCGTTTATATTTTTGTCAAGGATTTAAGGACAATTTTAAGCCGGCTTAAAAGCTCAAATATATCTTCTTTTGATGTCATCCTGCCCCAGGAAAACCTGATGGTTCCCTGGCCATAATTTTCATTTACATTCATGGCCTTGAGAACATAGCTTAGTCCACCTTTTCCAGACGAGTGACAGGCTGCTCCAGCAGAAACAGCAACTTCATAGGCAATAAACCCTGAAATTATATCACCGGCCCGAAGATTTTTAAACCCAATGCTCATGGTGTTTGGCAGACGAGGTGCATTCTGGCCGTGAAGGATAAAGTCAACATTTAAGGTTGTAAGGCCATTGATAAAAATTTCTCCAAGCTCTTTCTGGCGTTTGATTTCGTGTTCAAGATCCTTTTGAGCCAGGGCACAGGCCTGACCTAAGGCCACCAGATAAGGGATGTTTTCTGTTCCTGGCCGAATTCCATTTTCCTGTCCGCCACCATATAAAATAGGCTCTAAATTTATTCCCTTGCGGATAAATAAAGCACCAACTCCTTTTGGTGCGTAGAATTTATGTCCGGCTATGGTTAAGAAATCCACTCCAAGTTCTTTTACATTCACCGGAATTTTGCCCACGGCCTGGGCAGCATCTGTGTGAACCAGGATATTTTTGCTTCTGGCTATCGATGCAATTTGCTTCAGCGGCTGGATAGTTCCTACTTCATTGTTGGCAAGCATGATGGAGATGAGTTTTGTTTTGTCTGTGCAGGAGTTTTGCAATATATCGAGTCTGACGATTCCGTTTTCATCAACAGGAATAATTTTAGTTCTTATTCCCTTTTGAGATAATTTGCTGGCTGGCTCCATTATGGCTGGATGTTCAATGGCTGAAATAATCAGTTCATCGCCGGGCTTTAAAAGCCCCTGTAAGACCATGTTGTTGGATTCGGTCGCGCCAGAAGTAAAAATTATTTCTTCAAAACTTGCACCTATCAGGTCAGCTACATGCTGTCTTGCCTTTTGCATGGCCTGCCTGGCTTTAAGACCATAGGAGTGAGCGCAGCCAGGATTGCCAAAGTGTTCATTAAAATAAAGAAGCATTGCTTCCATCACTTCAGGATGAACCGGGGTTGTAGCATTGTAGTCAAAATAAAGAGGTCGCATTTTATCCTCCTGCTGGTGTGAGTCTTTTTAAGAGCAATTTAAAAACCATCTCAGGGGTGATATCACGCATGCATCTATAGTTATTTTTGCATTTGTCCTGACCATGCAGAGAACAGGGGCTACAAGGTAGTTGCAGATGAACCACCATGTCTTTTTCTCCAGATGGGTAAAACCCCCATTCCTTGCTTGTGGGGCCGAATAAAGCCAGGACAGGAACATTCACTGCTGTGCCAAGGTGCATAGGGCCGGAGTCATTAGTGATTAAATGTTGGGATAATGCAAGGATAGCAATGGTTTGTCTTAAACTTGTTTTATTGGTTAGATCCTGCGGATGGTCAGGAAGAAGTGGTTTTTTGTTTCGCCCCAGGACAAGCCAATACAGGCTATGGTTGTCCATCATTTCAATGAGTTTCAGCCAGTATTTTTCAGGCCAGGATTTGGCAGGGTGTGTGGCATAGGGGTGGAGGCAGATGATTTGAGTGTTAGTGTTTGCCTGGTAAGGAATATTCAGGTTAGATGTGAGAAAACGTTGTGCCCAGAGTTTTTCCTCATCTGTCAGATAGACTCTAGGACGAAGTTCGGAAATATCTGGCCTGTCAGTACACAAAGCCAGAGCATAGCGTTGAGGGATATTTAATTTTAGTCTTTTCTGGAGCAAACTGCTTTTGCTTAATAGATAGGCTCGCCTGGTTAAACTGAATTTGGGATAGGAGCTAACAGGTCCGCGCCAGACAAGTTTTAAAATTTTACTTCTTAGATTTTGATGTAAATCCAGAAGCCCGAAATGCTGACACTCTTTTTTTAATTTATTAATCTGTTTCAGCCAGGCCCAGAAATGTAAATCCTGGTCAGTTAGCGAGATGACTTTTTTTATATAAGGATGATTTTCAAGTACAGGAGCAAAGTGTTTTTTGGTCAGAAAATAAAAGTTTAAACTATATTTCTGGCCTAAATAGGCAAGAACTCCCGTGGTTGAAACCACATCTCCCAGCGCGCTAAGACGCACTACAAGCCAGTTTTGATTGGATCGTGCTATTAACATTATTTATGTGCAATCATTTTGCTGATTAGATTTTTGAGTTTGGTTAGTTCATGATTACATATTTCAAAAACGATTTCTGGATCTATATCAATATAATGATGCGAAACTATTTCGCGAAATTTAATAACTCAACTTTCGGAGTTCCGAAAGTTGAGAAATTCGAAA
>CAJXJU010000271.1 GCA_913055195.1 uncultured Desulfohalobiaceae bacterium
GGCAGGAATTCGGATTTCGAATTTCTCAACTTTCGGAACTCCGAAAGTTGAGTTAGTTACTTTTGCGGCAATGACGCGCCTGAAGAAAACAGGTATTTCAAATCTTCATCCGTAAAATAAAGGCCCAGACCGGCAAAAAAGGAGCTGTCACCGCTGTCGCTTACAAAATCATCCATGCCAGCAATGGCGTAAAAATTCTTTAAGAAAAATAGCTTGCTGCCTGCCTTGAGATGAGGAGGGTCATCGGATGCAAAATCAAAGGCTTCCAGAAAAAGCTGAATCCGGTCATCCCAGAGGTAATAGTCCAGACCAACACCGCCAGAGGACTCAATAATCCCCCCCCTTATAACCAGATCATGCCACCTTTTGGCAATCTGGGCTGAAAATTTTAGCCCATCCTTTTCAGTAACACTTTCTTCTTCCTCATAAGTATGCCAGACACCGCCATCATCCCTGTAACGACGATAGGTATCAGTAGTTGTAGTACGCCCCTTGGGATCATCCACAAGGGAAAGCAAGTAATATTTATCCTCACCCGGCTGCAACTTCAAAGTCAGGTAAGACCTGGTATCTCCAGTTGCACTCATATATTCAGTATGAAAATCAACAGAAGTGCTGAACTGATCCTGTTTGGCAAGATATTTGTTAATGCCTTCCAGGGCCTTATTTAACTCCTCTGCTGTAGTATCGTCATTGACAAGTTTTCCAAGAGTGCCCTTGCCTTCATCTATTTTCTGGCTCACACTTTTTAAAGAGGCCAGAGTTTTTTTCAAATCATCACCCATTTCCTTGTCAGCAAGAAGCCTGGCTATAGGGCCTTTGCCATTCTGGGCCTTATCCAGCAAACTGTTCATCTTGTTTAAGGTTAATTTTAAATCTCTGGATGCCACCTCAAAATTATTGATAATCTGTTGAATACCTTCTTTATTGCCTGCTGAAATCTCTTTCAAATCCGTTGAAAACTCACGAAAATTTGCAACTATCAGATTAATGCTCTCCATATTGGTCTGCACCATTTTATTCAAACCAATGGCCATTTCCTTCAAATTTTGAATCAACAAACGCAAGTCCTGCTCGCCTTCAGGCCCTCCCATGACATTAGCAACACTATGGGCAACTTTGCCTATATCATCTGCAATCTGTCCCACTTTTTGAAAAAGCTGATCCATGTCAGCAGCAGTCTTTGTCCTGGCTATAATAGCTCCCTGGCCCAATACTGGATAACCTTCACTGCCAGCGCTAAGTTCTACAAATTTATCTCCCAGTACCCCTCGTGTACGAATAGAGGCAATTGCATCGCCATGAATACGGACATCTGGTCGTAAGGCCAATGTTACTCTTGCCCGCCCATTTTCAAGAACAATATCCTTAACCAGACCCACTTCAATGCCCGCTATTTCCACTGGTGAATTCTTCTTCAGTCCACTGACATTATCAAAAAAAACATCAATATAATACATATCGCTGGTAACCAATTTACCCTTGCTCACCTTTGTAGTCATGTAAGCAAGGGCCAGAAGAGCTATAAAAACAAAAATCCCTACCTTGATTTCTGTACCTGCTTTTACTGCCATAACCCATACCTTTCTCAATAAACTTTTATTGGGCCCTGTGCCTTACCCTGAATAAACTGCTGCACTACTGGATCATCCCAATTTTTAATATCTTCTGGCGTTCCATGTGCAATGATTTTGCCTTCATAAAGCATAAAAATCTCATCAGCCGTAGCCATTGTCGCTGGAATATCATGGCTTATAACCACGCATGTTGCGCCAAATTCATCTCTGGTTTGCAAAATAAGCTCATTAATGGCTGATGCCATCACCGGATCCAGGCCAGAAGTAGGTTCATCAAACAGAACTATCTGTGGATCAAGAGCCAGTGCCCTGGCCAGACCGACTCTTTTACGCATACCGCCTGACAATTCTGAAGGCATTTTATACCCCATTCCTTTCAAGCCCACTCTAGCCAGCTTTTCCTCTACAATGTCCATAATTTCAGACCTGGACTTTTTGGTGTGTTCTAACAGTGGAAATGCAACATTTTCTGCAACCGTTAAAGAATCAAACAATGCACCTTCCTGAAACAACATGCCAAATCTTTTACGAATCTTTGCCAGCTCTTTTCCACTCAGAGGCACAATGTCTATTCCATCAATCAGCACCTGACCTTTATCCGGCTTAAGCAACCCAATAATATGTTTCAAAAGCACACTTTTTCCCCCTCCACTGCGGCCAATAATGACATTCACCTGGTCAGCAGGCAAATCGAGATCAATGCCGCGCAGGACATGATGAGCGGCAAAGCTTTTGTGCACGCCTTTCAGTTGAATAATATTTTTTACAGCAGCCATTTTCCTGTATCATATAGGGACACAAAGTCTTGTGTCCCTGCCTGGACAGATGCAAAATTAAAACATAAGCGCAGTCAATACATAATCACCCATCAAAATCATAATTGATGCCAGAACAACAGACTGAGTTGTTGCCCTGCCAACACCTTCTGCGCCGCCACGGGTATAAAATCCTTTATAACAGCCAACAAGAGTTAAAATAAGCCCAAACACAGCAGCCTTGGTCAAACCGTTATAAATATCTTCCAACTCGACATACTCATATATCTTGTTCATAAACAAACCCGCGTTTATACCCAGAAGATTGACTCCTACCATATACCCACCCACAACTCCTACAAAATCACTTATTGCCGTCAACAATGGCAACATTATAACACCGGCCACAAGACGCGGTACAACCAGATACTGCACCGGATTAATGGCCATAACATCCAGAGCGTCTATCTGCTCGGTCACTCGCATGGTTCCTATTTCAGCCGCAATGGCAGAGCCAGCGCGACCAGTAACCATTAAAGCAGTGATTACCGGACCCAGTTCTCTGGTCATGGAAAGGGCAACTGTAGCACCAACCAGACTTTCTGCTGAAAACATGCGAAAGGCATGATATGTTTGCAGGGCCAGAACCATGCCAGTAAAAAGTCCTGTCAGGAGTACTACAAACAGAGAACCTACCCCGACAAACTCCATCTGCTTAAAAAAAAGACGCCAGCGCACCGGAGGACGGACAAACCACAAACAGGCCTCCCCAAAAAGGAGTAGCATCAACCCCATTTCTTCTATAAGTCCTACTGCACTCCGGCCAAGCCAGGCAAAAAAATTCATTTTTTTACGTTCGAGGTTTTATGTATTTAACTCAACTTTCGGAGTTCCGAAAGTTGAGAAATTCGAAATCCGAATATCGAA
>CAJXJU010000272.1 GCA_913055195.1 uncultured Desulfohalobiaceae bacterium
GTCCCATATTTTCTCGCAGGTTAATAAAGTTTTGTAGTTTTCTAATAAGTTCTGATATTTCTTCTCTATTTGATTATCAACATCCATGTCAATATTCACGAAACAATTTTCAAGTTGATTTCTTAGATCAGATAAATATTCTTTTTTATCTTTTCTGTTTTCCATAAACCATTTTATGAAAAAACCGAAAATCAGAAGGTAAGAAAAGACCATCAAAACAGTTGCGATTGTCAATTTGGTTTTTGCTTTCTCGATTTCCTTTTTCAAGTCAATTCTTTCTTGATAACAATCTAGCAGCATTCTTTTAAGTTCTTGAAGTCCTTGTGTCGTGGTTGTTTCAGCTTGGTCTGTTTTGATTGTACCAATTTCAGCATTAGGAACAATTTTTCTTGGGATTTCAATATCTGCTTGTGGATTTGTTTGCTTTTTCTTTTTCCCAACACCAATTTTATGTCGATCATACAAACCTGTCCCTGGTATGCCTGTATTCAAATATGCACCTTGTTTTCCAAGATTAACACTTGCTCCTGGCACTCCAAGTGACATACTGATACCTGATTTACTAAAGTTCAGATACACTCCCGGGAATAGTTTGGCTTTTCTTCTAAATCTCATAGTTTCTTATTCCTTTTGCATTGGTGGCAACGGTTTGGCTATGCGTAGTGTGAGGAACTAGCATTGCTTATAGCCTTTGTTGTTTAATCTAATTTAAATTAATAAAAAAAAAGAGACGCTTTGTTATTTCAAAACGGCTCTCTTAAAATTACTTTATACTAAATCTTCAAAAGTTGTATTTGCTAATTTCTTTTTAACAATACCTTCTACAACTCTTTTAATAATGCCTTCATGTTCGCTTTTCATTGTTTTTGTAGCGGTAGATAAAGCACGAATATCGTACTGACTTGCATATATTTCCGGCACACGCTTTTCTAAATCTAAGAAATGATAAACAGCCATAATTGCTGCACGAACTGAATATTCTACTGTAAATACACAATCATTTTTTATCTCGCAAAATTGACCTAAAAATGCAAGATTCTGGCTTCCTTCCGGTATTACTTCCGGTCTATCACCTTTAACTCTTGGCATAAACTGACTTGTAATGTATGGCATCATAACCGGAATAACGATACATTCGTCTTCGTAAGCTTTCATATCGCTTTTTTCAATTCCAAAATGATATAATAATTCTTGTAGTAATTCTCTGCCAGAACATTCGCTCATTTTTTTATCGATAAAATCACCCTTATTATCAGGGAATAAAGCATATGCCCAGGCAACGGTAACATCTTCCGGCTGATTCTTAAATTGTGGCTGTCTGTTTACAGTAACACTAAGTAGTTCGCCCTGAAAAATCAGTTAAGTTATTGATAAATATATTGACTACAAATGTCAATTAATATATGATACTCCCAGAAAGTGAATAAAAAATAGCTAAACACTGGGAGTTTTAGATGCTAAAAAATAGAGAAAACGAACCAAATTTATTTCAAATGTACCTCCCCAATATTTTAAATTTGTCACATCCTTTATGTAAATTAGCAGACAGCATAGATTGGGATGATTTACATGAGTCATTTAAAGTTTTGTACTGCGAGGATTTTGGTCGTCCAGCCAAATCAGTTCGTCTTATGGTTGGACTTCATTATTTGAAACATCTCAAAGATGTTAGTGATGAAGAGATAGTAAGCGGTTGGGTAGAAAATCCCTACTGGCAGTATTTCTGCGGCGAAGAATATTTCCAGACAAATTTTCCGATTCATCCGACAAGTATGACGAAGTGGCGGAATCGTTTACAGGATGAAAACTTGGAGAAATTACTCGAATCAACCGTAAAGAGTGGTTTGAAGACGAAAACGATTAAGCCTGGTAGTATTCACAAGGTTAATGTAGATACTACAGTTCAAGAAAAGAACATTGCGTATCCTACTGATATCAATCTTTATTATCGCTTGATTCAGCATCTTGTAAGAATGGCTAAATTGCACAATATTCAATTAAAGCAGACATATGAAAGAGTCGGCAAGAAACTACTTCGTAAACATTCAGGTTACATTCATGCCAAACAGATGAAACGAGCACGCAAGGTAAGAAATAAAATGAAAACAAATCTTGGTAGGTTGTATCGAGAAATTCTGAGAAAAGGCACAGTTGAGCTAATAGAGAATGAAAACTTTATGCATCTTTGTAATTTAACCCAAAGAGCAATGGCACAAACCAGAACAAGTAAGAACAAACTTTACAGTGTTCACGAACCGCACGTAGAGTGCATCAGCAAAGGTAAAGCACATAAGCGTTATGAATTTGGTTGTAAGGTGGGCTTTGCAAGCACTTCCAAGGAAGGTTTCATAATTTCAGCAGCTGCTTTTCATGGCAATCCTTATGATGGTCATACTTTACAAAAGACCTTGAGCATCGCAGAAAAAGTCACGAGTTTTATCGGTAACTTGAAAGATGTTTATGTTGATTTGGGTTATCGGAAGCACGATTATACGGGAGACGCAAAAATCAATATTGTAGGAAGAAGTCGAAGAAATTTAACTCGAGCACAAAGGAAGTGGTATAATCGACGTAGTGTGGTCGAAGCAGATATCGGACATATAAAAAATGATCATCGTCTTAAACGCAACTATCTGAAAGGCAAAGCAGGTGATAAATTGAATGTTGTTTTTTCTGCCTGCGGTTATAATCTCAGAACCATTTATAGGCGCATTGCGTCTATTTTTTTTACATTACTTTATTTTCTCGGCAAAATGGCAAAATTAACCAATTATTTTGTGTTAGAATCCAAATTTTGTTCTAATCTTGTTCTTGAATTAGATTGCAATGTCAAATAGCATCTTCAGAAAATACCCTTTTTCAGGGCGGACTAAGTAATTAATTGGCTTTTTTTTGTATGACTAACTTCATGATTTAGAACTTCATCGGTTCTAACTTTATTCCATTATTGCTGTTGACATATCTGATTGCAAAAAATATTCGTCTTTAAAAAAAAATGGCTGAAGCATTTTTCTTTCAGTTATATGCTTAGGAGATAATATGGCAGTTTATTTAGATGGAAATAGTTTAACTTTAGATGATTTAGCTAAGATAGTTTATAAATTTGAAAAAGTTCCTTTGCATCATCTAAATTTTTTACAACATAAGTATTAAAAAGGACGAATTCAAAAACAGCTCTATATTTTTCATCAAATTCTATAAGATCTATAGCTCTCCCAATTATCTTGGGATGCTTCAGTAAAGGAGTTTCTTT
>CAJXJU010000273.1 GCA_913055195.1 uncultured Desulfohalobiaceae bacterium
AGATGAAAATGATTGCCCATGATGGCAAATCCCAGCACATCCACAAAAAATATCCTGCTCCACTTCTTGATCAGCTCTACCAGATATTCCTTATCCGTATCCTTAAACGGCAATCCATCCAGTGCTGTCCTCGATATTACATGATATATCGTTGGAGCATCTTCTCTTAAAAATCTTGCTATCCTTGGCATAAAACTACCTCTCACATCTTTTCCGACTTAAAACGTATCAAAAACAAACTAAAACTAACCCCATTCGCCACCAGCGTCAATCACTATTTGCATGTCCCCCTTTTTCCTTCATCTTTTCCTATGTTCCTTATAAATACTTTATCTCCAATTTTTATCTCTTCCATCTTGTTCTCCATGCACAACGTAAAAGCTCACCTGCGCCATGAGCGGAGCGATATGGCGTCAGGTGGAGCGAGTTGTTATGGAATATTACTCTATTTCGTTAACAACTCACCAACAGAAAACAAAACTTTAAAATAAGAATGTTTTTTATTCACCAATTCATCAGAAATATCTAACTCATTAAGCTTTTTTACGTAATCTTTATCAAAAAGAAAAATTCTAATCACTGGCTCTTTCTTCTTTCTCTTTTTTTGGGTACCTTTTGTTTTTTGTGTAGACTTGACAATAACCACATCATCCGAAATATCTTTTAACTTAAAACCAACACTTTTCATTGTCTTTGCTTTCATAATATTACCATCCTTTTTCTATTTTTTTATTAATTTAACAAAGAGATCATAAATGCCGTCGACAATTCCCTCTAGCATAAGAGGGTCATATTTTTCATCAAAGGCATTTTCTTTTTTACAATCTACACACAAAAAACCCAAAATATCAAAGTTATTATCTGCTCCAAATGACATAATAGGAACCACTATTTCACTTTTATACGGTAATACCCCATTTTTATATGCTTCTTTACTGGTATTGTCATAATCTTTAGTATTAGGGATATTGTTATTTAAATAATGATAATTACCATTTTTTCTCAGAACGTTATTAACTATCTTTCGATATGGAGTATTCCCAATAATAGTATGATCCACGCTTTTATATTCATCTGTATCTCTATCTGTATGATTAGAGTCTCTACATAGATTCTGAACTGAAGCCTTTTCCGTTATACTACCTCTAACTGGCACTTTAATAGATACACAACAATCACACATAGCTTTTTTCGAGAAAAATTCATGTAATTGATTACAAAGAAATCTAAGTGTTTTCATCAAATCATCATCGCTAAAATCTCCTTTTCTCCGTAACCCATGAATTTTAGCAAATATTACCTTTAACAATATAATTGCATTTCCATATTTTGATTCTCTGTAAACATGATGCAAATGTTTAAATGAATTTTTCAGCCCAAAAAGCAAAAAACGACAAACAAATAAACATATTAATATACCAAACCCTATTTTAATAGAAGTATCCAATCCAGTACTCAAAAAATTCTTTCCAAATAGCAAAAGGGCTGAAAAAGCTCCTATGCTCCCACTCAAATATTTCCAAACCTGTCCTCTGAATGTATCCTTTATGCTGAGTTTGATTATTTGTAAAGCAATTTTCATTTTCTACATAACGTGAAAGCTAAGCTGCCGCTAAACGAGCGCAGCGAGTTTAGCGGTCAGCTTCAGCGACTTGTTCGGTGTTTATCTCAGGAAGGATGTATTCAATTCTACCGTTTTTCCATATTGGTATCCTTAAATTATTCTTCCTGGCATTTTCCGCTACCTTTCTTGCCGCCCTTTGCAATGCCTTTAGTCCTAATATGGTATATCTATTATGATGTTTCTTCATAATACTACTTCGACTCCTCTATAATTACTGGTTCACTGCCGGATGTATCAAACACAATCCATGCATTCGCCAATGGTTTATATATCGTTCGAAAGTTAATCCAACTTCTTTCAAAACGACGTCTGACGTCTTCAAGGGGAACATTGTGTCCACCTTGAGATACTCTCAACTTTATACGCTCAATTGCCAAATCCACTGATGCCAATTTTAAAAAATATATGATAATCTTATAACCTTTTACTTTCATCTCTCTGATTTTCTTAATATATGTCCTGCCACTAAGTGTTGTTTCAAAAGCAAAAGACTCTTCTTTTCTAATGCATTCGTCAATCTGATGAATCATCAATTTTGCAGCTTTAATTACAGCCTTATCTGGCTGAAATGGAGCCAATCCTTGAGCTATCAAATCTGCGTTTATAAAATTTAAACATTCAGCTTCAACTGGAAGAAATTCCTTCGCAAAAGTCGTTTTTCCTGCGCCATTTGGACCAGCTATAATATAGCACACTTTTTGCATATTTACCTATTTTCATCAATTCTGACACCGAACGACACGGGTCACTTGCCGCTGTGGAGCGCCAGCGGAACAGCGGTCAAGTGCACCCAATTGTTAGCTTTTAAGCTCCTGTTAATTTTTTATATGCCATTTCGAATAAAGATTCAAAATCCTTAATTTTGGTTTTTCCAGGCTCTATATAATAAACTGCCTCTTTCCATTGTGTTTCATATCTGCTCATTGGGATATTAACTTGCTTGGCATCTTCTTCTGATAATTTAAAAAAGAAGGCAAATGTCTTAGAACCAATCCATTTAATACCAAAAGCATTAAAGAATCCCGCCTTAAAACCGCAATAGTGTTTGTTAAACTTTAACTCAAGATTCCATTCCTTTTCTTTTATAAACTGTTCTACTTTCTTGGCATATCTAATAAACTCAACAGCACTTTGTTTGTTATATTGCTTTTTGTAGAATTCTTCGTCATATTCTTGCAGTCCCGAAACTGGCTTATGGACAATATTTTTCTTATCTGGTTCGAGCTTATTCACTAAAAACAAGGTATTTTTACCTTCAACCCAGCGTTTTACTTCTATTAAATCTACTGGGTAATTGATTTTTTCAACGATATCTAATGTTGAACGTAAAATTGATGGCGCGATAACTATAATTCTAACCTGAAAATTATCCCAACTAATTGATAAATCATCAGGTTTATTTTCGCATTCAAGCCACAAAGATTTTATTGAATCAGGGTTTGTTTCAGCCCAAAAGGCATATTGTAATACTTGAGGAATAATTGATGCATCAACTGCCACATTCTTCATTTCAATGATGCATACATTGCCATCATTATCTATTCCTACAATATCAGGTATCCCTGATTTATTCCCCCCTCTAACTTGTCGTTTTATCAGAAAGATATCCTCCAATATTTCTGGAGTAT
>CAJXJU010000274.1 GCA_913055195.1 uncultured Desulfohalobiaceae bacterium
ATTTCGATATTCGGATTTCGAATTTCTCAACTTTCGGAACTCCGAAAGTTGAGTTCATCCATCAAACCATAGGACTTCACAAATTCGTTAATCCGTTTCTGCGCTGCTTTCAGTCTTCCACGCAAAGAAGAGCGATATTCCTCCAGATCCAATTTTATTCTGGCCACACCAGAATCCATAGCTGCTTTTGCCACTGCTGTGGCCTCCCATTCTAAAATTCTGGC
The DNA here is from genome assembly GCA_913055195.1 of uncultured Desulfohalobiaceae bacterium. GTDB lineage: Bacteria > Desulfobacterota > Desulfovibrionia > Desulfovibrionales > Desulfonatronovibrionaceae > Desulfovulcanus. The sequence continues at coordinate 225 of CAJXJU010000274.1, forward strand.
ATCCAGAGGCTTGGGGATAATATAATCTTTACCAAATTGGAGTTCTTTTAAGCCATAAGCTTCCAGCACTTCATCAGGAACCGGCTCTTTGGCCAGTTCAGCCAGGGCATGGGCAGCCGCAATTTTCATTTCCTCATTTATTTTTCTGGCCTCCACATCCAGGGCACCCCGAAAAATAAACGGAAATCCAGAAACATTATTCACCTGATTCGGATAATCAGAACGACCATTGGCAACGATACAATCAGGACGGACATCTTTAGCCTCGGGATAAGAAATTTCAGGGTCCGGGTTAGCCATCGCAAAAACTATTGGGTCTTTGGCCATGGATGCAACCATTTCCTGAGTCAAAATACCTTTAACAGACAGGCCCACAAACATATCCGCTCCTTTTAAAACATCAGCAAGCGAACCATAGTCCTTATCCTGGGCAAATTCCCGCTTATATTTATTTAAGACATAACGATCTTTATGTATTAACCCTCTGGAATCAAACATAAAAATATTTTCTTTTGGCAACCCCAGTCTTACATAAAATTTTGCGCAAGCAATGGCTGCTGCACCAGCTCCGGAAATTACGATTTTCAAATCTTCAATTTTTTTGCCTGTAATTTCAAGGGCATTGAGCAAGGCTGCCCCTGAAATTATGGCTGTGCCATGCTGATCATCATGAAAAACAGGGATATCCATCTCTTCAATCAAAGTCTCTTCAATATAAAAACATTCCGGAGCCTTAATGTCTTCCAGATTAATACCTCCAAAAGTAGGCTCAAGCATTTTGACAAACTCAATAACCTTATCTGGATCTTTTTGATTTATATTTAAGTCATAAACATCAATGTCGGCAAAAAATTTAAATAAAAGCCCCTTTCCTTCCATAACCGGCTTGCCAGCAAGAGGCCCAATATCACCCAGTCCCAGAACAGCAGTGCCATTGGAAACAACTGCTACCAGATTGCCTTTGTTAGTGTACTCATAAGCCTGTTGATCGTCATCAATTATGGCTCGACAGGCCTCGGCCACCCCTGGTGTATAGGCCATAGAAAGATGCTTTTGATTTAAGCATGGTTTTATCGGAATAACTTCAAGTTTGCCTTTCTTTCCCCGACTGTGATAGTTTAAAGCTTCCTCCCGGGTAAACAAAGCCATGACTTCTCCCCCTGCTTTTTTATATAAAAGAGCGCCATACATAGGGGAGTTTTTTAATTATAGCAAGATTTTTCTATAGACCTGATTCTGCCTCTATCTAACTTGAAGATAGAAACATCTGTGTGACTGATGTGGCTCATGCTCTCCTCGCTCAGTTCCTTTATCATTTCCACTATCTGAGGATGGCATGTAAAATAAAGTAACTGCATAGATTTACTCAGTTGAAGAATGGCCTGCAAAGCGTTCTTTGCCCTGTCAGGATCAAAATTAACCAGAATATCATCCATAATTACTGGCAGATTGCGCTTTTTTTCTGCCACGTCCTGCAGGTAACCAAGACGCAAGGAAAGATATAATTGTTCGGCTGTTCCCCGGCTTAACTGGTGGGGTTCTTTTACTTCCCCATTACCACCGCGCACAGTAATTTTATTTTCACCCAGAGGAGCAAAGATTTCCACATAATGCCCATCAGTAATAGTCCTGAAAAATTCTCCAGCCTTTTTCAGCACTTTAGGCTGTTGCTCGCGCTCAAATTTAAGTTTTCCCTGCTCCAGAAAATACATGGCCAATCTATATTTAGACCACTTTAAAACGCCATCTTTAATTTCAGCCAGCAAGCTTTCTTCTCTGGCCTTTAACAATAATACTTCTTCTGAACTGGCTAATCTCTCCTGCTCATTTTTTAACCTGGCCAATGTTTCCAGCACCTGGCTTTCTTCATTGTCCATAGCCTTTATTTCCCGATCCAGTTCTTCAAATTTTGCTCTTAATTCGTTTTTATCCTCATGTGCAAAGGCCTGCTCCACTTCCTGCCAGGAATTATGCCCCAACCCCAATTTTAATTGTTGCCTGATCTGCTTGAGGGCCTGGTCCAGCCTTTGTCTGTGGGCGAAAATTTTACCTTTTTGCTTAAAATCATCTTCGCTGTCAGCCATTGCTTTTCTCAGCAACTCATCCTTTTCTTTTTTCAAAGCAATAAGTTCGTCATTCAATGCCTGTATTTTCACTGCAATAGAGTTTAAAACATTTTCTGTTTCCTGCCGGACCCCCAGATTATGTAAAGAGTTTTCCAGTTCCTCCTGCCAGTTATCCACTAAAACAGTAAAATTGCTAAAAGCATCAACCTGTAAATTCTGCCCCAGCTCTTGAGTAAGCTCTTTTACCTTTTGCTCAAAAAATTCTTTGCTCTTATAAAGTTCATCTTGTTCAAGCTGCAAATTTTCCAGTTGAGCCAGGATATCCCTGGCCTGAGCCACCAGATTCAAAGCTTCCAGTACAGTCTGAGGCTCTAAATCCTGGTCCAATCCACATGCTGCAAGCCAGTTTCTCCAATCCCTTAAAATTCGAGCGTATTCCTCACGAGCATTGCCGGCCTGATGCACAAACCTATCCCTGTCCAACTCAAGATCCTGTTTGCGTTTTTGTTTATCCCCTATTTGAGTCTGTAGGGCCAGACATCTATTTATAATTTGCTCATTTTGTTCCACCTGTTCCCGGAACCCCTCCAGTGCCCCAAGCAAAGCTTCTGGCCCTTTTTCACAGGCTGACTTTAAATAGGGAATCCTTCTGGCCTGCGCCATAAACTCTTTAATTTCCTTTTCCAATCCAGCCCTTTCCTTAAATTTTACATCTAAAGCACTTAACTTCTCTTTTGCCCTGACTATTTTATCCATAGTGCGGGGAAAAAGGTGACGGGACACAGGAGATGAAAAGTTTAACTGCCTTAAAAACTCTGCCCAGTTGTCCTCAACAGCCTCTATTTCTTGCAATTTTTCCTGCTGTTCTTTGCTCAAAAGAGCTATTTTTTATCTTATTTTTTCTGCTATTAACTCCAGCCTATCTAATTCTTTGCTCAACA
>CAJXJU010000275.1 GCA_913055195.1 uncultured Desulfohalobiaceae bacterium
AATTCGGATTTGCCGTGCCCAGCACCAACCGAGCACCTAAGCATGGCAAATTTCAGATCTTCGTATGAACAAGACCTTTGTTGGGTGCTCGGTTGGTGCTGTGGTTTCGAATTTCGATATTCGGATTTCGAATTTTGGTGCGATAGCCCTGGTTCCTCAAAAAGTACGGCTTTACAACAAAAGGGTGTTGAAGTTATTGTGACCTTGAAAGGCGCTAATATGAAAAAAAGGAGGCATCCTGTGCGCAAACTGCCTTTAAATGAATCTTCTTTTTTTGAAATTCGTGCCAACAACCAGATTTATGTGGACAAAACCAGATACATCTATGATTTACTTAATACCAGCAAATTTATTTTTCTCTCCCGGCCCAGGCGATTTGGCAAATCTCTGACTGTTTCTACTTTAGCTGCTCTTTTTGAAGGCAAAAAAGAACTGTTTAAAAACCTCTATATTTACGATAAATGGGAATTTAAAAAATACCCTATCCTCTGGTTTGATTTCTCTGGCATATCCAATGATACTGAACAAATCCTTAAACAAAGCCTTTTGCAAAAATTAAAAAAAATTGCCACCCAATATGACATTACTTTGCCTTCTGGCGAACCAAAGGATCAACTGGGAGCTTTGATTGATTCCATCGCTCAAAAGCATGAGCAGCCTGTTTGTTCTTCGGTGTTTGTCAATAAGATTTAACTGCAAAAACTCAAATTTGGCCTTTTTAACAAAAATGTCAGCTTATAACATACTATAATAATTCAACATTCAGCATTCAACATTCAACATTGCCTGCAAAAAGGGACTTTTTGCAGGCGAATCAAATCACTTACTCTCTATATTCCAGAGCCTCATTTGGACAGGCCGCAACACAGGCTGGGACGTCTCTGCCTGGACACAGATCGCACTTAACAATTTTTTCTTTGACAGGATGACGCTTTATAGCACCAAAACCACAGGCCATAAGACATGACCAGCATCCAACACATTGTTCTTCATCATATATTACGCGGCCAGTTTGCATATCCTTGCGCAGAGCGCCTGAAATACAGGCCTGCACGCAAGCAGGCTCATCGCAATGCCGACAGCTTAAAGAGGCTGTTATCCAGCCTGCGCTGCCGCTATGGTCAACTGTATTGCGAGGGATCAAACCCTGTGGCTGCTCTTCCCGGAAAGCAATAATCAAATCTTTACTCTGAGAGTGTTCCATCATGCAGGCCAGCTCACAAATATGGCAGCCTATACATACCTCTGGATTTACATATACGCGCTTCATTTATTACCTTCCTGCTGGTTTTACTCCTAAGATATCCAGTTCAACCTGATTCAGGCCTACTGCCCTTAATTTTTCTCTATTTCCACGCAGGCTTTCAATGGAATTTAAGCCCATACCACCCAGCATTTCTTCAATCTCATGTCCCCAACCCCTGACCAGGTTAATTAATTTTCTGGTTGCAATTTCAGGATTCTGTCTTCTGGCCAGTGCGGGAACATTGGTAGCAATTCCCCACGGGCACTTTCCAGTATAACAACGCTGACACATGGTGCAGCCAACTGCTATCAAGGCAGCAGATCCAATATAAACAGCATCAGCGCCTAACGCAATGGCCTTCACCACATCAGCGCTACACCTGATTCCACCAGCCACAACTATGGAAGCATGATTGCGAATGCCTTCATCCCTGAGCCTTTGATCTATTGAGGCCAGAGCCATTTCTATAGGAATGCCGACGTTATCACGGATCATTGTTGGAGCAGCACCTGTGCCACCCCTGAAGCCATCTATGGCCACTATATCTGCCCCGGCCCGGACAATGCCCGAGGCAATGGCTGCGGAATTATGCACAGCAGCAATCTTGACTGAAACAGGAAGACGATATTCCGTGGCCTCTTTAAGAGCATAAATCAACTGACGCAGATCTTCAATGGAATAAATATCATGATGGGGTGCGGGCGAGAGAGCATCAGAACCTTCCGGAATCATCCTGGTCATGGAAACTCCAGGACCGATCTTTTCCCCGGGCAGGTGACCGCCAATGCCAGGCTTTGCGCCCTGACCAATTTTAATTTCAATACCAGTACCGGCATTTAAATAGTCTCTATGAACTCCAAACCGGCCGGATGCCACCTGAACTATAGTATTAGGCCCATACTGATACAGATCAGGATGCAATCCACCCTCGCCAGTATTATACACTATGCCCAGTTCTGTGGCTGCTCTGGCCATGGCTATATGTAAATTAAAATTTATTGAGCCATAGGACATGGCCGAAAACATAATGGGATAATTGAGCTTGATTTGTGGGCTTATTTTGGTCTTCAGACTAACCTTGCCTTCGCTACTTTCTTCAAACTCAAGCCTGTCAGGCTTGGAACCGAGATAGGTTCTCAATTCCATAGGCTCACGCAAGGGGTCAATGGAAGGGTTAGTTACCTGACTGGCATCCAGAAGAAGATGATCCCAGAAAATGGGATAAGGCGCAGGATTACCCATGGCTGCCAGCAACACCCCACCAGAGTCAGCCTGCTTGTAAATATTCTTTAAAAACCAGGGCTTCCAGAGAGAGTTCTCCCTGAATTCAGATCTGTTCTGCCTGATGGTCAGAGCTCCGGTAGGACAAAAGGCCTCGCAGCGATGACAACCTACACATCTGGTGTTATCATGCATGACCTTTTGCCTGTTTTCATCCCAGTAGTGAGCCTGATAAGAACATTGCCGTTCACAGACCCGGCAATTAATACAGAGATCCTTATCGCGCTCAATTACAAAATCATAGTAGTTCTGATTAATTGGCTTGTTTATCAAGGCAATTCTCCCTGTTATATTTAAGTTCGACTTCGAGGTTCGACGTTTTTTTTAAATTTGACGGTTTATATCATTAATGACCCTGTCTCTGGCGTTTAACGTACTGAGAACCTTTAGCCCAAAACTCAGACTTGATTTGTAGCAGATGAACCCTTTATATAAAATTTTTGCAAAAAGCAAATTTTAGGACAAAATTTTTTAAACTCAAAACATTGAACCAGAAATCAGTGCTGAGCTTTAAACTATGTGCTCAAAATTTTTAAATTTTCACCAATTTCAAGCCTATCTGGAAGATTTAGGTCTATTTCGGATGAATCCCGGTCTTGAGCGGGTACAAAACGGGCTTAAGGCATTAAAACTGACAAACTCTGATCGGGTGCATCAGCCAGTAGTGGGGAACCACCAATTTCAACCGTACTCCAGGGACAGG
>CAJXJU010000276.1 GCA_913055195.1 uncultured Desulfohalobiaceae bacterium
AGCGGGGACAGGCGAACGGCTAATGATTTCAAATAGTTACAACCGTCACAACGCTGGTTCGCCTGTCCCCGCACGGAAAAATTTACTTTTTGCAGGCGACTCTTGAATACCAGCATTAACACAGCCACAAACACCAACATAAAAAACATAAAAGAGGTAACCCATGCACATTAAAGAGTTTAAAGTTAAATGGGGGATGGTCATAGATCTGGACAAATGTACAGGCTGTGGAGCCTGTATGGTCGCTTGCCAGGCTGAAAACAACATCGCCCCTGTAACTGATGGATCCAATAAATTACGTACCTTGACCTGGATGCTCATTTACGAGCTTTCCAATGGTAAAGACTTTCCAGAACATGATATTGCTTATCTTCCACGGCCATGTATGCAATGTGGCAAGCCATCATGTTCAACTGTTTGTCCTGTAGTGGCGACCACAAAAGATGAAGAAGGCGGAATTGTCAGCCAGATTTATCCTCGTTGTATTGGTTGCCGGTACTGTATGGCTGCTTGCCCGTATCATGCCCGTTATTTTAACTGGTTTGATCCGGTCTGGCCTGAAGGTATGGAGAAGACCCTGAATATTTCTACATCAGTCAGACCCCGTGGTGTAGTGGAAAAGTGTACTTTCTGTCACCATCGCTTTGCTGCAGCCAAAGAGAAAGCACGTGCTGAAGGCCGTGATCCCATGAAGCTGGAAGAGGGAGAGTATATCCCTGCCTGTGTAGAGGCCTGTCCTACAGGAGCCATTGTTTTTGGTGATTTGAACAATCCTGAACACAAGGTAGCTAAATTAGCCAGAAGCAAGTATGCTTTCAGGCTCTTAGAAAGGCTGGGCACCGAACCTCAGGTGTATTATTTGAGCAGGAGGGAATGGGTGCGCAGACAGGCTGATAACTACCTGGAAAACGAAAAGACCAAGGGAGAATAGACCATGCTGGATAAAGAATGGATACCCGAAGGTGTTGAACGCTGCTCGTTGGGCAAATTTATAGTCTGGCTGGGGATTATCGGAGCTGTTCTGCTCTGGGGTCTCTATGCCACGGTAAAGATTTTTGCCAACGGCATTGGGGTAACAGGACTGGATAATTATTTTGGATTTGGCTTGTGGATCACCTTTGACCTGGCAGTTATTGCGCTGGGTGCAGGGGCATTTTTCTCTGGATTTTTGAAATATATCATCCGCGTTGATCAACTGAAAAATATCATTAATCTGGCCGTTATTGTTGGTTTTATTTGCTATTCAGGCGCGATGCTCATTCTGACGCTGGATATTGGTCAACCACTGCGGGCCTGGTTTGGTTACTGGCATCCAAATGTTCACTCCATGCTCACTGAAGTTATCTTTTGTATCACCTGTTACTGTACTGTCTTAATCATTGAGTATGTGCCTTTGATCCTTGAAAACAGAAAATTAAACCAGATTTCATTTATTCGCCATCTGGCCCATAATTTTCATGTTTACATGCCTCTTTTTGCCGGTATTGGAACATTTTTATCCACCTTCCATCAGGGTTCTCTTGGTGGCATGTATGGTGTTCTTTTTGGCCGTCCGTTTGCTTTTCGCGAGGGCTTTTTTATCTGGCCCTGGACCTTTTTCCTTTTTGTCTTCTCTGCCATTGCTTCTGGCCCTGCCTTTACCATGCTTATTGCAACACTGATGGAGGTTATTACCGGTCGCAAATTGGTTGATTACAAGACAAAGGCTTTGATGGGTAAAATTGCAGGCACGCTCCTTTGTGGTTATATTTTCTTTAAAATTCTGGACACCTGGTTCTGGGCCACAGATACACTGCCCAAGATGGGATTGACCTTTGATCAGATGTTTAATGATGTTTATGGTCAGTGGTTGCTCTGGGCAGAAATTGGCCTTTGCGGCATAATCCCGGCAATTCTTCTGGTTGTTCCCAAATTCCGCAACATTCCTGCTTTGCTTTACATTGCTGCTATTCTGGATTGTATCGGTGTTTGCATCAACCGTTTTGTTTTTACAGTGCAGACAATTGCCTGTCCGGTTATGCCCTTTGACAAATGGTATTCTTACGCTCCCAACTGGGCAGAATGGGCAACTACCTTTGAAATCATTGCCTATGGCGCTTTGCTGCTCAGTTTGTCCTATCGTTACCTGCCTGTATTTCCGCAGGAGAAGGAGCTTAACTCATAGCAGATTAATTCTATCGAGTATAAAAAAAGGCCACCCATTTGGGTGGCCTTTTTTTAATCTGTCCCTATTTACTTTGTCATCAAAAAAACTCCTGCCAGCATAATTATTGCCCCGCAAAGCCTTGGCTTTAAATCTTTTTCCTTAAAGACCACAGCACCGACAATCACCCCAAAAACAATGCTTAATCGCTTGATCGCGATGACATAAGGGACAAGCCCAATATTGATGGCCAGCATCTGGGAGGTGAGGCCCAATGCTGTAAATAGCCCGATCAAACTCAGCAAAAAGATATTTTTTTTAGAGCCTGGAGAAATTCTTTTTTGTTTTTTGAATAAAAGAAAGCTCAGTCCTGTGGCAATAAACATTTGTACGCTAAAGGCCCAGAAAAAAGGGGAGGTTTCCCTCAGGCCCATTTTGTCCACATTGGCCGCAATGCTCCAGATAAGGGCCACGCAAAGCATTAGCCTGGGGCCTTTTTCTGAAAAAAGTCCCTTAATGGGGCCCAAAAAGCCGGGTTTTGAGCTACCTAAAATATATGAACCCAGGAAAATTAGAAATACGCCCAGAAACCCGCCAGGTTCTGGCGTGTCGCCGACCATGAGCGGAGAAGTAATGAGCAAAAAAACCGGGGTAAAACTTAAGAGAGGGAGGGTCAGGGAGAGATCAGAGGCTTGAATGGCGCGAACATACAGGATCGTGGCCAGAATATTTAATCCACCACCAAGGGCCAGGATTGCAAAAAAACGCAGGCTCAAACATTCTGGAACAGCAGTTGTGAAAGCTAAAGGAAGAAGAAAGGGTAGAGAAAAGGTTTTCCACGCCCAGGCAATGATTAGAAAGTCATTGCCTTCCAGGCCCTTTTTACAGAGGCCATCTTTAATGGCCTCGCAAAGGGCTGTACCTAAAGAAAGGATAATCCACATTTTGGTGCAGGCGCCGTCTCCATGCGATGTTTCAGTTGCTTATAAATTTTAGCCAGATGAACGACTCAACTTTCGGAGTTCCGAAAGTTGAGAAATTCGAAATCCGAATATCGAAAT
>CAJXJU010000277.1 GCA_913055195.1 uncultured Desulfohalobiaceae bacterium
TTCGATATTCGGATTTCGAATTTCTCAACTTTCGGAACTCCGAAAGTTGAGTTCCTTCATCCTTTCAATAAGACAAAGACAACCTTACGTCAGCCACCAGAGCCTTCTCATGATTCACAAGCACGGGATTAAATTCAGCTTCATATATTTCAGGAAAATCACAGGCCAACTGAGAAATAGCCAGAATGATCTTTTCCAGAGCAGCAAAATTAACCCCAGGCTCTCCCCGAAAGCCCTTTAAAACCAGATAGGATTTTATCTCTCTGATCATTGTTCTGGCATCTTCCGCTGTAAGTGGTGCCAGGCGAAATGAAATATCTTTTAAAACCTCAACATATATCCCGCCCAGGCCAAACATTACCAGTGGACCAAACTGTTCATCCCGTTTAAAGCCCACTATTACTTCTTTGCACCCTTCTGGTGCCATCTTCTGAACAAGGCAACCAGCTATATAGGCTTCCCGCCTCAACCTTTGCGCGCTATGCGTTATTTGTGAAAATGCGGTTTTCACCTCTTCCGGAGTTTTTAGTCCGGTCATTACTCCGCCAACATCAGTTTTATGCGATATATGAGGAGAAGCTATTTTCAATACAACTGGAAAGCCAATCTGCATGGCCATAAAAACAGCTTCCTCACTGGAACGGGCCAGCCTGGTTTCAGGCACTGGCAAATTATAGGCCCTGACTATCTCATGGGCCTGAAATTCAACTATCTGGTTTTGATTTTCTTTTTTAGCGCGGAAAATGACCTTCTTTGCCTTTTCCCTGTCAACCCTGGAATACACAGGCTCTGCTTCAGGAGTCTTTTGCCATTGATAATAAAGATACATGGCCTCAATGCTTTTAATGGCTGGCTCAGGAAAATCATAACATGGTATGCCCGCGTCCAGCAAAACCTTGCGACCTTTTTCCACCTGTTTTTTGCCCATATAACAAACAAAAACAGGTTTTTGCGCCAGCAAAGCCTTTTTAGATATGCGCGCAATTCCAGCGCTCAACTCATCTATTTCATGGGCAATGGCAGAAGTCGGGGTCAGTAAAATTAAAATAGCATGTACATTTGAGTCTTCAAGAATAATCTCAAGGCTCTTGAGATAACGCCCGGCTGTTGCATCGCCAATAATATCAATGGGATTATATAAAGAAGCATAGGGAGGAAGAACTTTTTGCAGTTTGTGAACAATGGCAGAAGACATACTGGCCATATTCAGGGCAGAACGTTCACAAACATCAGCAGCCATAATTCCCGGCCCCCCGGAATTGGTCAAAATAGCCAGATTAGGGCCCTGAGGTAAAGGTTGGGTTGAAAAGGCACGGGCCAGATTAAACAATGTCTCTACATCCCCAACCCGTATAATGCCTGCCTTTTTAAAGGCAGCAGTGTATGCCTGATCTGAGCCTGCCATAGCTCCGGTATGGGAGGAAGCAGCCTTTATGCCGGCCGAAGTTGTCCCTGATTTAATCATAATAATCGGCTTTTGATGGGTAACCTTTAAAGCTTCTGCTATAAATCTCTCACCACAACATACGTTCTCAATATAACCCAGAATAACTTTTGTTTTCTCATCCTTGCCCAGATAGGCAATCATATCTGCTTCATCCAGGATAGCTTTGTTACCCAGGCTGATAAATTTTGAAAATCCAATGTTTCCTCCCAGAGCCCAATCCAGAATAGCTACACATAAGGCTCCTGATTGAGAAAAAAAAGCAATATTTCCTGGCCGGGGCTGCCCTTGCGCAAAAGAAGCATTAACCTTTGCGTGAGGGTTAATCAGGCCCAGACAATTTGGGCCAAGTAAAGCAATATTGTGCTCTCTGGCCACATCAGCAAGTTCCTGTTCAAGCAAAAATCCATCTTTACCTGTTTCTTTAAATCCGGCAGAGATTACTATAACGGCCCTGGTACCTATCTGACCCAATTCTTTGAGGACTGAAAGGACAAACTGCCGCGGGACACAAATAACTGCCAGGTCCGGCTTTACAGGCAACTGACTGATCTTTTTAATAACCTTAAGCCCCAGAATTTCATCTGAGCCGGGATTGACAGGAAAAATCCGACCGGTAAAACCAGACTCAAGCATGTTTTTGACAATAAAATACCCTATTTTTCCAGGAGTATTTGAAGCACCAATAATGGCTATGCTTTGCGGGTTGAATAGCGCCTGTATGTTCTGCTTCATCATAATATTCTCACAAATTTTTACATAAACTGTTTAAATTTCCAGTTAAATGAATCATACAGAGGGCAACACTACGGTTGCAAGAAATTTAGCGTGGCAGTAAATAGGTATGGTGGGATTTTATATGAAAAATTTTGCTTCTATCATCTATGTCAACACAGGTAAGGCCACGGCCATACACGCAACCTGAATCTAAAAAAGTAATGTTTTTGTAAGAAAAAAATCCCAGTGTTGACCAGTGGCCGCAAAATAAATGCTCTTTTTGATCTGATGATGGCTTATAAAACTCAAACCAGGGTTTAAAAGGCTCAGGCTGAGTGCCAGGAGGCCCTTTTTCCTTGATTAAAAGTTTTCCTTTGTAATCGCAATATCTTAAATTTGTTAAACATTTTATTACATAACATAACCTGCTTAATCTATCTCCATAAGGAGAAATAAAGGCTTTTTTATCATATAACATTTGAAGAAGAAAAATACGTTCAGGAGAGCAGCCACAACTCAAAATCTTTTCTGCCTCGTGTGCATATTGAATTATTGTATCTATTGTCCACAAATGAGGAAGGCCAGCATGAAAAAGTAAAAAATCTTTCTCAGGACTCTGATAAATTAATGGTTGTTTAGAAAGCCACTCTATAATTGTCTCACGATCAGGAGCTTTTAACAGATCAATAAAAGTATCTCTACGCCTGGGCTTACGAAAACCAAGCGCAGAAGCAATAAAATTTAATTCATGATTGCCGAGCACTAAAACAGCATGGCATCCCAGGCTCATGACAAAACGTAACACTGCCAGCGATTGAGGCCCACGATTAATTATGTCGCCGGTAAAATACAGATAATCCTCTTCAGGATTAAATGATATTTTTTGTAACAACTGCTTTAACTCGTCTATACAACCGTGAACGTCACCAATAGCATATCTGGCCATCTACAAACCCTCTCCCTGAACTTCGTTCCAGAAACTCTAAGACTCAACTTTCTGAGTTACAAAAAATGTTAAATCTTTTCAGCAGATTACAAAACA
>CAJXJU010000278.1 GCA_913055195.1 uncultured Desulfohalobiaceae bacterium
GTAATTAAGGGGTAAGGGATAAGGGATAAGGGGTAAGGGGAAGAAGGGGCTAAAGGCTAAGGGCTAAGGGCTAAGGGGGAATAAGAACGAATCCTTTTGCCTTTAGCCCCCTCTTGCCTTTTGCCCTTTGCCCCCTCTTGCCTGCTTTCTAATCTTCCAGAGTTGAGGTATCTCCAATCTCTTTGCCCAGTTCCTGGGCACGCAAAATACGGCGCATGATTTTGCCGCTTCTGGTCTTGGGCAATTTGTCCTTGAACTCAATGCTCTTGATTACTGCAACTGGCCCAAGTTCTGAGCGCACATGACTTTTAAGTTCCGTTATTAATTTGTCTGGATCAGTGACTTCATAACCAGCGTTCAGAATTACAAAAGCCTTGGCTACTTCACCTTTTATCTTATCTGGCACGCCAATTACTGCTGCCTCTGCCACAGCCTCATGCGCAACCAGAGCGCTTTCAAGTTCTGCCGTACCAATACGATGGCCAGCAATATTCAAGACATCATCAGAGCGTCCCTGAATCCAGAAGTATCCATCTTCATCCTTGCGAGCCACATCTCCGGCCAGGTACATGCCAGGAAACTTTTCCCAATAAGTCTTTTTGTATCTCTCAGGGTTTTTATAAAGTGTACGCAGCATAGATGGCCAGGGCTTCTTAATTACCAGAAGTCCACCTTTACCCGGTGGTACTGGATTGCCATCATCATCTACTACATCTGCTTCAATACCAGGCAAAGGTTTAGTGGCTGAACCTGGTTTGAGCAGAGTAATGGGCAAAGGACTGATCATAAAAGAACCAGTTTCTGTCTGCCACCAGGTATCCATGATCGGACATTCTGAACGGCCCACATTGGTATAAAACCAGACCCAGGCTTCCGGATTTATGGGTTCACCAACAGAGCCAAGAAGCCTCAATGTAGATAAATCATGCTTTTTGGGATATTGAGAGCCAAAACGCATCAGCATTCTGATCAGGGTTGGCGCAGTATAAAAGATAGTTATCCCATAACGCTCCACTATATCCCAGAGCCTATCTGCCTGAGGATAAAGGGGATGACCTTCATACATGACTGTTGTTGTGCCTACCATTAAAGGCCCATAGACAACATAACTGTGACCGGTAATCCAGCCTGCATCTGCTGTACACCAGAAAATATCTGTCGGCTTGATGTCAAAAACCCATTTCAACGACCTGTGCACGCCCACCATGTAACCGCCGTGGGTATGAACAATGCCTTTGGGCTTGCCAGTTGTGCCTGAACTGTAGAGAAGAAAAAGCATGTCTTCAGAATCCATAACCTCTGTAGGGCAAACCGGCCTTTCCTGACGAACCAGGTCCTCATACCAGACATCCCGCATATCAACCATTTCTGTTTCCACACTGGCCCTATGCACAACTATTACTGTATCCACAGAATCACACCCATCAACCAGGGCCTCATCAACTACCTTCTTTAAATTAACCACCTTGCCATTGCGGTAAAACCCATCTGCTGTAATAACTATTTTGGCTTCAGCATCTGTAATGCGGTCACGCAGGGCCTTGGCAGAAAAACCAGCAAACACCATACTGTGTACGGCCCCGATTTTGGCTACTGCCAGCATGGCAATAACAATCTCCGGCAAAGGTGGCATATAAAGCACTACCCTATCACCCTTTTGAACGCCTAAAGTCTTCAGGGCATTGGCCAACCTGTTTACTGCCCTGTATAACTCATAATAAGTCAATTTTTTTGTATCACCCGGCTCTCCTTCCCAGATCAGGGCCAGCTTGTTTTTATTGGCGGTTTCTATATGCCTGTCCAGGGCATTATAAACAATATTGCACTTTGCACCCACAAACCACTTGTAAAAAGGAGCATCAGAATCATCCAGGACCTGATCCCACTTTTTAAACCAGTCCAGCTCCTTGGCTGCTTCTTCCCAGTACTTTAAATAATCTTCCGAGGCCAGTTTCATAGCCTCAGCATATTCCTGCGGATTTACATTGGCCTCAATAACCAGTTGAGGCAGAGGCCTGAAAACTCTCTCCTCATGTAAAAGAGCGTCCAGCGCGCCTTTTGTTTCCATGTTTTCCTCCTTTAGCTCTGGCCACAAATTTTGTCATCACACAAAATATGACCATCTGACAGATTACATTAAGAAACGCTTTAAAGTTAAAACCAAATCGTTTAAAGGCATAAAAACGAGGTTAAACGGTTAAAGACCAAGTAGTTGTTTTAATTCCCCAATTCTGCGGCGACTAATGGGAAGCTCTATTCTTTTTTTGCCCGCTGTCCTGAGCATGAAATTGCTTCCCGGCATAGAGGCTATTTCCGTGACCATATCCAGATTCACCAGGTACTTGCGATGTACCCTGAAAAAACGGTGGTGCCGCAGTCTTTGCTCCAGATTCTTGAGGCGATAAGAGGTTAAATATTTGTCATTGGCCGTATGGACATAACTATAGTCCTCAAAGGCCTCCACAAAGACAATTTGATTGTAGGGCACAAGCAAAAGCTTGCCATCAATATTAATGGGCAACTTCTCAATCTCTACCTTTTTAAACTGGGTATAATCCCAGGCCTGACGCAGGGCCTTGACAATCAGGTCTTCCTCTTCCTCGCCAAGAGTTATACGTACAGTATCTTCGTCAACAGCTTTAATTTTATCCTGTTCAACTATGTGAAGCTGGGGAGAAATCCTGAGCAAACGCTCTACTGTTTTTTGAAGCCTGGCTCTGGGAAAAGGCCACAACAAATAATCTGTCGCCCCGACTTCAAAGGCCTTAAAGGCCTTATGTTCGTCTGTAGCAATGAAAACCAGAGCTGGCCGTTGTTTGCGTTGGTTAAGTATCTGAGCCAATTCTATACCATCCACTCCATCCGGGATGTCTATGCCCAGGAAAAAAACATCGTAAGCGATGTTTTCCAGTAGCTCCAGCGCTTCAAACGAAGTCATGGCCTCGCCAAGAATCTTGATTTGCTCTTCACTGGCTAAATACTCGCGCAAAGTAGCGGAAACTTCACGATCAGGGTGTATAATCAGGGCCTTTAAAAAAGACATATTGACCTCAAAAGCTTATTCATTTTTTACTTTTTAACAAAATTTACCCCCATCTGGCAAGTATTGTTTGATGACTCAACTTTCGGAGTTCCGAAAGTTGAGAAAAATCCGAAATTCGAATATCGAAATCCGAAACAAATTCGAATTTTTTAATGTTCA
>CAJXJU010000279.1 GCA_913055195.1 uncultured Desulfohalobiaceae bacterium
TTTAAAAATAGGGGTAAGGGATAAGGGGTAAAAGGGGTAAGGGACAATATATTTTTTCTATCTCTTACCCCTTACCCCTTATCCCTTACCCCTTACCACTTACCCCTTAACAATCACCCGCCTTGGCTTACTGCCTTCAGCCGGGCCAAGGATCCCATCGCGTTCCATCTGTTCAACAAACAGGGCAGCTTTGTTATAGCCAATACGAAACCTGCGCTGGATCATGGAAATAGAAGCTTTGCCCTGCTCAAGGACAAATTCAACAGCCTCCGTGTATTTCGGATCATCAACAATTGGATCCCTTTGACCATTACCAGTGGTTGTGCTTTCTTCTTTTTCTGATTTCCACTCGGAAAAATTCAACTCAAATTCAGGAGCCTGTCTTGATTTCCAGAAATTCACCACATCTGCAATTTCTTCATCACCAACAAATGCACCGTGGATGCGCGTGAGATGTCCTCCACTGGTTTTAATAAGCATATCCCCCTGGCCCAGGAGATACTCTGCTCCAATAGCGTCCAGGATAGTCCGGGAATCATGTTTGGAACTGACCTGAAAAGCGATTCTGGAAGGAAAATTAGCTTTAATAATGCCAGTGACCACATCAACAGAAGGTCTCTGAGTAGCCAGAATAATATGAATACCTGCTGCCCTGGCCAATTGGGCCAGACGAACAATACTTACCTCAACCTCTTTGCCCGCTGTCATCATTAAATCAGCAAGTTCATCAATAATAATCACCAGGTAGGGTAAAACACTTAGTCCCTGATATTGTTCTGGAATCTCTGTACCAAATGAGGCAGGTTTTTGATTATAACCTTCAATGTTGCGCACTCCAAGGGCTGCCATAGCGTCATAACGCTGTTCCATCTCATACACTGCCCACTCCAGCGCTGTTTTGGCCAGACTCATGTCAGTGACCACAGGATGCACTAAATGTGGCAAATCATTATAAACAGACAACTCAATCCGTTTGGGATCAACAAGCAACAACTTCACCTGCTCAGGAGAAAATTTAAACAGCAAACTTAAAATAAGACTGTTAAGACAGACACTTTTTCCAGCACCAGTTGCACCTGCCACCAATAGGTGAGGCATTTTTGCAAGGTCTGCCACCTTTGGCTGCCCCTGTATATCTTTACCCAATGCCAAAGGAAGTTTTGCCTTTGTCTGAGTATAAACTTTTGATTCAATGATTTCTCGTAAGAATACAGTCTGGCGATGGACATTGGGAATTTCAATACCGACTGTATCTTTTCCAGGCAGTGGTGCTACAATCCGCACAGAGGAAGCCTTTAACGCCAATGCCAGGTCATCATTTAAGCTGGCAATTTTACTGATCTTTATTCCAGGAGCCGGCTTAAATTCAAGCATGGTAATCACAGGGCCAGGTTGAACCTTTTGCACCTCTCCCTGAATGGAAAAATCTGCTAAACAGGAATGAACCTTCTCAGCAACGTCTTTTAAATAAGACTCATCAACCTGAATTTCCTGCTTCTGGGGTAACTTTAATAAATCTATGGCAGGCAAAGCCTGGCTTTTAATGTTTCCGGGGGCAAGTGATGATTTTTTAGTTGAATTAACTTTTTTTGGTTTAAGGCTGGCAAAAAAATTGTCTTTTCTATCTGTTTTTTCATCAGGCTCCTGATTGGTATCAGACGACTTTGACTTTTGCTCTTGAAAAGATTTAAGCGCCTTTTCCTCGTTACGCAAAAAAAATTTTATTTTTCTCCTTCTTGACTTCCTTTCTTTAAGCTTACTCCACAAGTCAACACAATGGGTTCTTATTCTTTTTGCAACTGCTTCCCATGAAAAGCCTAGAGCCATCTGAAAACTCAACAAAAAAGTAAAAAAGACAACAAGAGTTGCGCCCCATAAACGTAAATACTGATACATTAATTTAAATAAAGTGTTACCTAAAAAACCTCCCCCACTAATTCGAAAACAGCTAAAATGTTTAAACCAGGGAAACTCCAGCCAGGTCAAAATTGATAGATAACACAAAACAATTCCAAACCAATTCCACCACTTTAATCTGGATAAAGGTCTAAATAAGATAACTGCCAGATATAAAAAAAGAAAAATCCATAAAAAGGATCCCAAGCCAAAAAGGTCCACAAACAGGCCAGCCAGATATGCTCCAATCAGGCCAGCCTGATTATGGACCCCAACAGCAGGTCCCGAAACACTGTTAAACCCTGGATCATTAGGCCAAAAAGTAAACAGGCTGATACTTAAAAGGAGGGAAAAAAACAGAAAAAAAAATGCCAGAATTTCTCGAAATAATTTATTGCCGTTCAATTTATCTCCCGCAACATCATATTTAAAGTTTTCAAATGGATTTGCCTTTCTTTTAAGTATAACCCTCTTGAGGGGCGACTAACCTAATTCTCCCGGCCAAGATATTCTTTGGTTCGTGTATCTACTTTGATTTTATCGCCAGTATTTATAAAAAGCGGCACATTGATCACAAGACCTGTTTCAAGAGTAGCCGGCTTGGTGGCTCCAGACACAGTATCGCCTTTTAAGCCTGGTTCAGTCTCTGTAACCTCCAGAATAACCGCTGCAGGCAAATCCATATCAATGGGTTGACCATTATAAACCAGGACTTTTACTTCCTGGCCATCTTTTAAAAAGCCTCCCTTTTCTTTTAATGTTTCATCAGAGACGATCAATTGTTCATAAGTGGTCATATCCATAAAAACATAGCCCGAACCATCATGGTAGAGATACTGCATTTCTCTGGTTTCCAGGTCTGGCTTACCTACTTTTTCTCCTGAACGAAATGTCTGGTCAATTATTCTACCGGTAAGCAAATTTCTAAGTTTGGTACGAACAAACGCGCCACCCTTACCAGGTTTGACGTGGAGAAAATCAACAATTTCATATGGCGTGCCATCAATTTCAATTTTAAGTCCGCGACGAAAATCTGTTGTGGAAAGCATCTAACCTCCTTTATGTGCTGGTATTATGTGTTAGTGTTGATGTTGGCAGTGATTAAACAATGCCTCAACGGCAAGAACATAGCTCATAAGTCCAAAACCAGCAATAACCCCAAGACTGTTCCTGGCCAGTAAACTCTGATGCCTGAAACTCTCCCGGGCTAAAATATTACTCAAATGCACTTCCACATAAGGAATTTTGATCCAGGCCAGACAATCAGCAATGGCCAGACTGGTAT
>CAJXJU010000280.1 GCA_913055195.1 uncultured Desulfohalobiaceae bacterium
TGGATCTGCTGCTTTGACTTCTCTCGCTCTTTTCTCAGCTTTTTCATCTGCAGCTGGACTCGAAACTATATCAATTACAAACCCAATGGTAGTTATTGGTCTGTTTATAGGTGGAACTTTAGCTTTCTTGTTTTCTGCTATGACAATGAAAGCTGTTGGGCGTGCTGCCGGTGCTATGGTTGATGAGGTGAGACGTCAGTTTAAAACAATCCCGGGAATCATGGATGGCTCGGGAACTCCTGATTATGCAAGAGCTTTAGTGAATGAAGGGGTTGCAAGAGTAATATTGGCAGAGTTGGGAGTGAATCCAGAAAAAAATTTAAATAAAGCAATATCCTTTCTATCAATCTGCAAATAAAGACGCTTTGAGTAAATATTTGACATTGTAAACTATAAAATTTTGGCTCCATTATCTGTAATTAAAATCATATATTCCCACCTGACTCCTCCCCAATGAGGATAATAAAGACCTGGCTCAATGGTGACTACCATGCCTGGTTCAAAAACACCTTTGGCCCGTGGACCAATGGCTGGTGGCTCATGTGTCTCTAAACCTATTCCATGACCCAGACCATGAGTAAAATACTTATCCACACCATATTCCTGGAAATATGATTTCGCTATAAAATAAGCTTCTGTTATAGGCAAACCAGGATTAATCTCTTTTATAGCCTTTTCTTGTGCTTTTTTAACAAGCTCACGAGTTTTAAGAAACTCTTTACCGGGACTATCTCCTACCCAAAAAGTCCTGGTCTGGTCTGAACAATAATCGTCAACCCGGCCACCCATATCAATAAGCACAGGGCAATTTTTAACTATTTTTGTTTTTCCTGGAATTGCGTGTGGTAGAGCAGCATTAGGTCCAACAGCAACTATAGTTGAAAAGCTAAGTCCTGTTGCACCTCCGGTTCTAAAAAGCTTTTCAATTTCCCAGGCAATCTCTTCTTCAGATACACCAGGGGTCAAAATTGATTCGATCTGCTCAAATACCTTATGATTAAGTTCACATGACCTTTGCAAGGCTTTAATTTCGTCCTTATCTTTAATCATTCTGATCTGTTCAACCACATTTTTAAGAGGAACAAGGTCAAAATGCTTCCTTAATTGCTCATAAAAATCATAAGGCATATAGCATGATTCAAATCCAAAACGCTTAACTCCAATTTTTTTTAAAAAGTTAATAATTTTATCGTATTTGTTTTGCCTGTAAATAAAAAAATTATCTTCTGATAATATTCTTCTGGCCGCCTCTTCAAAACGCGGGTCCGTTAAAAGATAAAAATTATCTTTTGTTATAAACAAATATCCTGATGATTCATTACATTGAGGATCATGAAGCTCAAAACCACTCAAATAATATCTATTGGCAGCGCTGGAAATCAAAAAATTATCAACCCCGGCTTCTAAAATCCTCTCCCTGACCGCATCTATCCTGGTAATATGTTTTTTATCCATGGTTATAACTAATTGGTTTCAATTTTTTCCTGGGCTTCAGTTAATAAAAACTCACCAGATTCAATCCATTTCTTGAGTAAATCAGCAACTTCCAGTGATAAAGCATAGCTGGTTACAGGAACAGCAGGTACTTTTTTGCCCTCAATTTCAACCTGACCTGATTTTAGCTCAGCATAAGTAACATATTTCAGTATCCTTGATTTGCCCTGACCGTAATCAGCGCCATAGTCAACAACAGGCATCTGGATATCCTCATCACTTACGCCTGCATACCAGGCAATTTCTTCATTAAGAATCGGGATTGGGATGCCCACACCAACGGCCATTGAACAACCATAACCTGCTATGCTTACTCCGCGCAAAAACCTGGCCTGCATCTGTTTTAAATCACCTTTCACCATTAATGTACCAGATGGCTGCATGGGAATACCTCGCTTGTTTCGCACAGGACCTGGATTGTGCTGCGTTCCAGCCCCAATAACATATCCTATGCCGCCGCCGAGAAAAATCTTTGTTCCCAGACCTATTGTTTTAAAATAAGGATCGTTGAACAAAGGACTTAATTCCCCGGAAGTCGCAAAATTAACATTACCCAGATTTGGCCGCAGCGGTCCCATGTAAGTATATTTAATTTTATTGGTCAAATTAACAGCGCAATTATAGTTTTGATAACAATTACGCGGATTGAGTAAAATTGCGTTTTTAAGCTCAGCAAGAGTAATATCTTTTTCCAGCTCTTTTCTGGGATAACAATCAGTTCCATAAGCCAGGGCTTTTAAACGAACAGATTTTCCACGCACAAGATCTTCAATAACATGCCCTCCTCCGTATTTAAATTGCCCTGGATAAACCTTGTTTAGAGGATCATCTTCTGCCGGCTCAGTAACTCCTAAATAGGCGTCAACTGCTGCCAGGCCACCATAAGCCGAAACTCCATTCAACCATACTTTGGAGGCCTTAATAAGTGGTGGATGCTGACCGAAATTAAACAACATCCCTGATGAACACATGGGTGAAAAAGTTCCGGTAGTAACCACATCAACTTCCCTGGCAGCTATTTTCTTCCCCTTCTCCCGGACCAACCTTGCCATCTCTTTAGCATTCAAGACAACAGCCTTGCCCTTTTTAATCTTCTCGTTTATCTCCGCTATGGTCCGCTTAAATACAACTGACATCTTTCCTCCAATCTTTAAATTTACAATAATTTCAATACATTAAATGACAACTAAAATTTGCCAAACCACCCCTTCATCTGATATAGTTTTTTTGGATTCAGGAAATAATAGTCTGAAATCAGCTTACGGCTAAAAATTTCTGCTTCCAATGGCTATAAAAGGATAGCAGGCAAGTCAATAACAGAGTCGCCTGCAAAAAGTAAAATTTTCCGTGCGGGGACAGGCGAACGTACGTTGTGACAGTTGTAACTATTTGAAATCATTAGCCGTTCGCCTGTCCCCGCTAGCGTCCCCGCTAGCTGTGATTTGCGTGTTTCGACTTTTTGCAGGCGACTCAATAACAAGGAAGTTGAAAAATTAAGAAGCTGAGAAGATAAACAAAATGTCTGAAATCAAAGATAAAATAAAAAAAATTCTTCTTCAAAATAACTTCTCTAAAGAAACAATAAAAGTGTGGTTTGATCCATTAACTATCAAGGATGATGGAGAAAAGATATATATAATATTTCAACACAAATTTCTATATGACAATTACAAAATTAAAT
>CAJXJU010000281.1 GCA_913055195.1 uncultured Desulfohalobiaceae bacterium
GACTAAAAAGAATTTTAGTATTGAGCTTATAACTGCATCTCATACATACAAAAAAGCAGGCAGATACAAAGTAATGATTAAGGTAGTGGATATACTGGGGATAGACACATCTCATGTGATTGAAGTGCATATAAAATAAAACATGTGTAATAGGGAACTTCACTTGATTAAGTGGGAAATTAGGGGACGGGCAAATAATACTTTTTATGCGCTGCTATGTACAAAGAGTTTATAAAAAAGGACGAAGGAGCCATGGAGTTTTTGAAAAAAGCATTGATAAATTCAGAACTTCCTGAAATTTCTTTAAAGCTTGGGGATATGGAGACTAGCATCCGGTTTGTTGAAAGTCACTTTCAGGATATAAAAGCAATTCTTGCAAATTTGGGCATTTAAGAGCACCTTGATATTTATGCATTTAAACAGGAGCTTATGGTCCTCAATGTGGGTTAGTTGAAGGCATATTTTCAGAGATGCCCATGAAGGCTGGTCAAGTAGCTAATCCGGGCGTGAAGTGATATGAGTAAGAAGTGAGGCTTGTAAAAAAACGCTTGTCTTTTTTTTAGAAAAAAATTAACTTTCAGGTTAAGTCAGTGTATTTACATTTAATAGATAAGGCAAAGTGGAAATTATATGGTCTTGGCTCAAGTGTTGATAGATGTGAACCTTTTGATAACCTTGAAATTTTGTATCAAAATTTTCGGCGTGACGTAGAAAAAATGACTGCCATTTTGGACAGGGCAATTAGAACATCTGAAGGGCCAAGATGCTTTCCTTCTGAAATATCTCATCAGATTGATGAGAATAATAGCATCTGGCAATTTACAGCGGGCAGGTTGCGTTTATTGTGGTTTTATGACGAAGGAAGGCTTATTATATGTACTAATAGCTTTATAAAGAAAGGTCAAAAAACACCAGGAAAAGAGAAAGAGCGAGCAATCAGATTGAAGCGGAAGTATTTCAATGCTAAAAAAAATAATACTTTAACGATTATAGATGACGAGGAGTAATAATGAGAAGGACAAAAGCTTTTAAAAATTTTTTAAAACAAGTTAAAAAAAGTGATTCTTTTATAGCCGAACAAATAAAATTAGATTTTATAGTTCAAATATATCAATTAATGAGAGAAAAAAACATAACTCAGAAAGAGTTTGCCAGAAAGTTAAATGTTAGTGAAGCATATATTTCTAAGATATTAAGAGGAGATATAAACTTTACAATTGACACAATGGTAAAGCTGATAAGAGCGCTTGATTCTCATTTGCATATAAAGGTAACTCCTGTCTATAAAAATGTTAAGTGGTTTTCAGTGATAGAAAATCAGAATAAACAAAAATCAAGAGGTCAGTCTTGCTATATACCCAATCCTGAACCAAACAATAGAACAATAGAGGAAAGCAATGACTCCATTGCAGCTTAAAAATTATTTTTTTACAAACATATCAATTAGAGTAAATCCAGAATTTAATCCGGATAGAGATGACGTTGATACAGGCGAATTAGCAGTAAATGTTTCAGTTACTCCTAGCGAGCAACAGGAAAATTTATTTCAGGTTGACCTTGAAATTAAGTTGGAACCAAAAGAAGATAAAGAGATTGTCCCTTATCAAATTCAATTGGTAACGGTGGGAATATTTGAAATCAATCCAGAATGGCCAAAAGAAAAAATTATGGAACTACTAAAAATTACGGGAGCATCGCTTTTGTATAGCGCTGCCCGGGAGTTTCTTCTGGTCACAACTTCAAGGTCACCATGGAAGCCGCTTATGTTGCCTACCATTTCGTTTGCTCCAACTAAAAACAGGACATCTCACTCCAAAAATATCTAGCATTGTGGCTTTTTCATCAGTCCTGAATCCGTGAATTTTTGCGCGTTCATTCGAAGCGGTGTTTGTCAAAGGAAATTGAGGACCGGCAAATAATGCTTTTCAGGTATAGATGCCGGTACTCAACTTTCGGAGTTCCGAAAGTTGAGATATGTTAAGTTGTTTGTAGTGAAAATAAAGGTTAAGGGATATGATTTCAGAAAAAGATAAAAAGATAATTTTGGATCTTGCTAAAAAATATAAGGTTAAACGAATTATTCTTTTTGGATCCGGAAGTAAAGAGTTCGGTACGAATAGAGATATTGATTTAGCTGTTGAAGGTATTCCAGATAGATTGTTTTTTAAATTCTATAGTGAATTAATTTTTAACCTTTCCAAACCTGTTGATTTAGTTGATATTGGTAAAAAAAGTAAATTTTTAGAAATACTTACTGCAGAAGGTATTCAATTATATGGTTAATCTGAAAGATAAAGTACAGGCCGAATATGAGAATATTGATAAACTAATTGATGAATTGCCAGCCAAAGATGAATTACCCTTTCTTCAATTTTTGGAACTTGCTGGTGTCGCTACCATTTTGCACAACTTTTACAATGGTATTGAAAATATTTTGAAATTATCCTTAAAAGAAAAAAATGTCCCTTTTCCCAACGGTGCCTCATGGCATAAGGAATTACTAAAACTTTCGGTTAACCATAAAATAATTACTGAAGCAACTATGATAAAATTAGGTGAATACCTAGCCTTCCGCCACTTTTTTAACCATTCGTACGCTCTTGATCTTTATGCCGAAAAATTAGAACCTCTGGTAGAAAATATAAGAGGTATTTACAAAGATTTTCAAAAAGATATTTCTAGTTATCTGGCAAAATTAAAATAAATCAAATCGCTGTTCGCCTGTCCCCCTGTCCATACCAAAAGAAGGGACAGGAGAAAGAATTATGCTCAAAATCCCATCACCTTGAGGCGACATCTACCCTGACACAGAGGGTAATTTAGATGAGATAGCCCTGGTAAGCTTTTCCGCAAATATAATACCAAAAGAAGGGACAGGAGAAAAAATTATGGGACAGGAGAGCTGAGTTCTGAACTTTTCGAATTTCGGCACGTTAGCCCTGCTTCGAAAGCAGTTTTTTCTTGACCTGACTTTGTGAAAAAGATAATTTGCATCTTCTACTTTATGTGAATTGAGAACTCAACTTTCGGAACTCCGAAACCTGAATCCGTGAATTTGGAGTCTATATAGAGTACGGTTGTAATTGGGGAAATTCCGCTACAGGTTGATCCGTCCTTTTGAGATTCATTTGCAAATGAGTGACCTGCTTAAAATGC
>CAJXJU010000282.1 GCA_913055195.1 uncultured Desulfohalobiaceae bacterium
CTTTTTTATTGGCATCAAGAAATGAAGAGCAGGCTAAAGATTGGCTGGAAAAGACTCTGCTTCTGGGACCGGATTTTTGGCCTGCCAGACTGGAACTCCTGGCTTTGACCGGGAAAGAGCAGGAATTAACTGATAGCTTTCGGGTTCAACTGGAATTTTTTCTCCAAAAGGCCCGCCTGTTAAAAAGATTTGTCTGTTCCCGGTGCGGATTAAAACGTGAACAGATATTTTTTGTCTGCCCTCGTTGCCATAGTTGGCATTCTATTTCTTTTCGTACAAGATTAAATGACTGACATGTCTGATAAGACCCTTAAGCTCACTCCCATGCTGGAGCAATATTTGCGCATTAAGGAAGAAAACCCTGGTGCGCTTCTTTTTTTCCGTATGGGCGATTTTTATGAGCTTTTTTTTGAAGATGCTGAAATCGCGGCCAGAGAACTGCAGATCGCCCTCACCTCGCGCAATCCCAATGCTGAAACACAGATACCAATGGCAGGTGTCCCTCACCATGCTGCTGAAGAATATTTACGGCAACTCCTGGATAAAGGCTATAAGGTAGCTATATGTGAGCAGGTGGAGGATCCCAAAAAGGCCAAAAGGCTGGTCAAACGGGCTGTAACCAGGATTTTAACTCCTGGCACTGTTGTGGAGGAAGCCAATTTAACAGCCAAGGACAATAATTACCTTGCAGCGCTTGTCTGGGATAGTCAAAAACAGGAAGGCGCTGTTTCCTGGGCGGACTTTTCTACTGGGGAGTGGACAGGGATTGTTCTAAAAAAAGAAGAACAAATCTGGCAATGGGTGGTTAAGATTGACCCGAAGGAAATCTTGCTGCCCCAGGGTTATAAACTTCCTGCTTCTTGCTCTGAATTCAAAGCCCGTGTCAATGAAGTACCCCCTGCTTCTTATTTTGATCTTCAATCAGCAGCGGAATTGATAAAGAAATCCCAAAAGGTAGCTACCCTTGAAGTACTTGATCTTGCTGACAAACCTGCCCTGATCAGGGTCTGTGGCGCCATACTCATGTATCTTCTTCAAACCCAGAAAAAGGACGCGGAAACGCAAAATTTCGCAGATCTGCATCTTTGTCCTTTTAAGCCTTTGAACTTAAGTAAATACCTCTTTCTGGATGAGGTGACAGAAAGAAATCTGGAGCTTTTTAAACGCCTTGACGGTCAGAAAGGGCCAGGTACCCTCTGGCATGCCCTGGATAACACTTTAACTCCTATGGGAGGGAGATTTTTAAAACAAAGACTGGCTCAACCATGGAAAAGTATTCCCACCATCCTGAAAAATCAGGAAGTGGTGGAATTTTTATATACTCAGGACAGGTTAAGAGATGAATTAAGAAGCTATCTGGACAAAATTTTTGATCTGGAACGGTTAAGTACCAGAATATTTTTAAACAGGTGTAATCCTAAAGATTTTGTTGCTCTGCGCCAGAGTTTGTCCATTTTGCCTGAAATTAAAACGCTTTTTAGTCAGACACACGAGGCAACAAACTCTGAGGCTGCTGCTTCTACAGATAGCTTACCAAAAAATTTAAACAAAATTCTGGCAACCTGGGATGATTTAAACGATGTATATGAATTACTTAAAAAGTCATTAAAAGATAATCCTGCTCACCTCATTACCGAGGGAGGACTATTCCGTGAAGGATATGATCCAGAACTGGATCAACTTATTGACCTTACTGAGCATGGCGAAGCCAGGTTAAAAGAGTTACTTCAACAGGAGCAGGAACAAAATAATCTGCCCAGATTAAAGCTGGGGTATAATAAAGTTTTTGGCTATTACTTTGAGCTGTCAAAAGCTTTTAAAGGTCAAATTCCCCCTCACTTTGAGCGGAGGCAAACTCTGGCCGCGAGTGAACGATTTGTAACTCCAGAATTAAAACAATTGGAGGAACGCCTTTTTTCAGCGGCTGAAAAGAGAAAAGCCAGAGAATATAATCTTTTTCTTGAGTTAAGAGAGAAAGTAGCCGCACAGAGACAGAGATTTTTGCACATGGCTGATATGTTAGCCAGACTGGATTTCTGGCAGGGACTGGCTCAGGCAGCCCGCAAATGGGAGTGGACCAAACCAGATTTAAGCGAAGAGCTTGTTTTGCAAATCAAAGCTGGCCGCCACCCGGCAATTGAGGCGGTGCAGGGACGGGCCAATTATATTCCCAATGATCTTTATATGGATGAACAAAGTAAAATTTTGCTCATTACCGGCCCAAACATGGCTGGTAAATCTACTGTTTTACGTCAGACAGCCATTATTTGCATTCTGGCTCAGATTGGTTCTTTTGTTCCTGCTGAAAAGGCACTTATTGGAGTGTGTGATCGTATCTTTTCACGCGTGGGGGCCTCAGATAACCTCGCACAGGGACAAAGTACCTTTATGGTGGAGATGACGGAAACGGCCCGCATCTTAAGGCAGGTCAGCAAAAGGAGTCTGGTTATTCTGGATGAGATAGGCAGAGGTACAAGCACTTTTGACGGGTTATCTTTAGCCTGGGCAGTTGTTGAAGAACTTGCTCAAAAATATGGAGGGGTGAGGACATTATTTGCGACTCATTATCATGAACTTACATCTCTTGAAGGTAAACTCCCAGGTGTAAAAAATCTCAATATTGCTGTAAAAGAGTGGAAAGGAGACATTGTTTTTCTAAGACGATTGGTTCCAGGGCCGGCTGATCGCAGTTATGGTATTGAAGTGGCAAAGCTGGCTGGCGTGCCGCAAAACGTGGTTGCCAGAGCCAAAGAGATTCTAACTGATCTGGAAAAGAAAAATACAAAACTTAAAGTAACGGTTCAAAGTCAAAAACAATCGCTACCCCTCAGAGCACCAAAAGTATCTGGTGCTCGACAGGTTTTGCCCGGACTTGATACTGAGTCATCCCCTTCTGCACCATCTAAAAATCATCCTCTGCTGGAGGAGCTTGAAACTCTTAATCTGGATAATTTGACTCCTGTGATGGCCTTGAATATTTTGTATGAGTGGAAGAAAAGATTTGGATTAAGGGGTAAGGGGTAAGAGGGTAAGAGGGTAAAAAGGTTAAGAGGTGAAAAGATGAATTATTTGACTATATTAAAAAGGCTAACGGCTAACGGCGCAAGGCTAAAGGCGAAATTAAAAATTTTGCTAATGCTCTGTTTTTTGC
>CAJXJU010000283.1 GCA_913055195.1 uncultured Desulfohalobiaceae bacterium
GATTTCGATATTCGGATTTCGAATTTCTCAACTTTCGAAACTCCGAAAGTTGAGTAAAATAATAAAATAATGAATAGGAGGCAAACACATGCCTGATTTTTTTCGGGGACGCAGACTCAGGCGTACACCTGGGATCAGGGAACTAATTCGAGAAACAGAAATCAGACCTCAGGATCTCATTCAACCCTATTTTGTGGTCGAGACTGAGGACAAAAATTTTGCCCGGGAAGTACCTTCCATGCCTGGCCAATATCAGCTTTCAACGTCCAGACTCTTAGATAAAATTGGCCAGGCAGTGGACAAAGGACTCAAAAGTCTAATCCTTTTTGGAATACCTGAACATAAAGATGAAGTTGCCAGTCAGGCCTATGCTGAAAATGGAATTATCCAGCAGGCAGTAAGGGCCATTAAGGATAAATATCCCCGGTTAGTCGTCATTACGGATGTCTGCCTGTGTGAATATACCTCACATGGTCATTGCGGGCTGATTAAAGAAAAGTATGTCCAGAATGATCCTACTTTAAAACTTCTGGCCAAAACTGCTCTTTCCCATGCAAAGGCAGGGGCTGATATGGTTGCACCATCGGACATGATGGACGGACGGGTCCAGGCCATAAGAACTATCCTGGATGAAAACGGCTTTTTTGAGCTCCCCATCATGTCCTACGCGGTCAAATACGCATCAAGCTTTTACGGACCATTTCGTGATGCTGCCCAGAGTGCTCCGCAATTTGGAGATCGCAAATCCTACCAGATGGACCCGGCCAACTCAGTAGAAGCCATGCGTGAGGCCCAGGCTGATGTCAATGAAGGAGCAGATATTATTATGGTCAAGCCGGCCCTGCCTTACCTGGATATAGTGCGCAAAATAAAAGATAATTTCTTTGTTCCTGTAGCAGCTTATCAGGTCAGTGGAGAATACAGCTTGATCAAGGCAGCCGCAGCAAAAGGCTGGGTAGATGAGAAAAGTATCGTTCTGGAGAGCCTGATTTCCATTAAACGGGCTGGAGCTGACCTGATTCTTTCTTATTTTACTGAGCAAGTTCTTGAATGGCTTTAATCTATCTATGGACTACGAACTGAAGCTAACTACAACAACCGAGAACATTGGTTTTTTTGCCTGCGACCCCAAAAGCGACCTTCCCCTGGAGAAGTGTTTGACTTACCTGGTTCAGCACCCCATGGATACATTTATGCGTAAGTTTATTTTACGCAAACTGGGAGCATTGCCTCCCCTGGAAGTAAAAAACATTTTGCAACAATTTCATCCCCTGCCCCTGCCTTTACGGTCCCTTGCTTATGAACTTTATTGTTTATCGCCAAAATTTGAAAACCTTACACCTTTGTTTAAGGGCACACCATCACAGGAACTCCAAAAACATACTTCCTTGATCATTTTACGTGTACTGAGCCAAAAAGATCATAAACTCCATCAACAATGGATAAAACTCTTTGCCCAAAATATAATTGGGCATGAGGAACTTCCCTTAAGAAAAAAAGTAAATATTCCAGACCCTCTTAACACAAATAATACCTCACCAAAGCAACTAACCACCTTGGCTGATGTCCATTCTCAAACCAAAAAACTAAAGTTTACACCCAGTCCTTTGCCGTCCATTTATGATCTGGCCAAAACAGCTTATACTGCCCTTCAAAGGAATAAGGTTTTTGCCAGCATTGAAATGCGTCATGAAAACTCTTTAAGCCCCATAGGATTACTCAGGCATTGGTCTTTTAAACATCAAATCAACACCAGAACACTATCCTACACGTTAAACTCCATTCAGACCAGTTTTGGCCGTGGCTTCAATCTGGACCAGGCACGGGTAGGCTTGTACATGGAAATGGTGGAAAGGTTCTCTTCTTTTGCCAGCTTAAACTTTAATCAGATCATGGATTTACGCGGGCCAGATCAGGTTTATCTGGGCTCATATTCAGAACTTAAAAACAAGGGATTTAGTTGTCTTAATCCAAACGAACTCAGCCTGGATTTTAAATACCAGGACGAAGTCTTACACTGGATGCCAGGAGAAAAGGTTGTCCAACCAGGCAAGACAGAAGAGATTCTAGTGCCTGTACAATTGGTTTATCTTTTTACCAATCTGGATGAAATAGATCTTTTTGATGGACCTGGTTCAACTGGCCTGGCTGCCGGAGCAACTGTTTCTCAGGCAAAACTAGCTGGTTTATTGGAAGTACTGGAAAGGGATAGCGAGGCACTGGGATTTTATGAACCACAAAAGTGCTTTCGCTTAACTGCTGAAGAAGGTACTCCTCTTGCTAGCTTACTGAACAAACTAGCCCAACATGAAATTTATGTCACTTTTCAGGATTTAACCAATGAACTGGGAATCCCCTGTTTTAAGGCCTTTGTGCAAACCCTGGATGGTCGTCAGATAGTAAAGGGCACTGGAGCAGATTTAAATGGGCAAAAGGCCATTGTCTCTGCCCTGACTGAAGTACCATATCCCTTTCCCCACGGCCCAAAAACAAAGCCCTGGCCTAAAAACCTCACAGAGAAAAGTCTGGGGGATTTGCCCAACTATTGCCTGGGAAATGTCGAAGCAAACCTGTACCAACTGGAATCTCTACTTACAAAAAACAACTACTCCCCCATTTATGTACACCTGACCCGCAAAGATTTAGATTTGCCTGTAATCAGGGCCATAATCCCTGGCCTGGAGTTACTGCCGGATTTTGATGACACAACAAGGGTAAAGGCAAGAGTGTGGGAAAAATATCTGACAATATCTAATAGTGAAATGGAGGAAATTAGACAAGGATAGCCCTCTGGTTCAGACAAAAGTCCTCCCCTCAGGCTGCTCTTTAGTTCAAATTAAAGGGCCAGGGTAATCCCCTTTTCTTTCAGTGCCTTAACTCTGGCACTGCGATCATAGTAGTTGGTATGCAAAAGACGGTGAGACATATGTCCGCAAGGTCCTTCATGCAAAAAGCCGTGCTTTTTATCATAAAGCTTTTTGATCATGGGGTTGTCCTGAGACTTTCTGATCTTATAGACTTTGGCATCGGCCTCATAAACAGATTTCTGGCGCAACCCCACAAATTCCATAGTTGCGGCAACGGCTTGTTTGGTCACGTTAAAGCCCAGAACCATATAGCCGGCTGCAATACCTGCGGCCTT